>NZ_JAUBTN010000011.1:0-128303 GCF_036705055.1 Microcoleus sp. CZ3-B2
AGACTACACCATTATTCTTGCCCAATCCGGGAAGGATGTCAATAGATGTCTAAGAATTTAGTTACAGTTTCTTCCCCTTCAATCGGTGAAAAACGGGAACGGGAATTGTGCTCTCCCACAGCTAGGACTTGATATGATATCTACGAGCCAGCCAACTGGTTGAGCCAACAATCCCCGTACCTTGATAGTCGGGGAGTGTCAACAACAACTATTAAGGCAACTCAACGGAACTCGGTTTAGCAATGTGAGGCAATCCCCAGCCTAATTTTTCCCGCAAAATGTGGAAAAACTCAAAAGACTGTATCCGAACAAAGCGGGCTGAGTAGGGCGATCGCTCGACTTGTACCCAATCCTCCGGCAAAACATAACATCCGCCGTTCCCATCTACCACCATTACCAGGCGGCTCGGACTCGCCGGCAAAATTTTGACCGGTTCGGTGTTGGAAAACACCAAAGCCCGCGAAGCCATCGAATGGGGGCAAATAGGGATCAATTGCAGCACCGGTATTCCGGGAATAATTACAGGCCCGCCGGCAGAAAGGGCGTAAGCTGTCGATCCTGTCGGAGTCGAGATAATTACTCCATCTGCGGCAATGTCAATAGAGGCGTGCTGACCGATCGCCACTTCAAAATGACACATACAAGTCAGCGGTTCGCGGTGCAGAACCATTTCATTGAGACAAAGGGCTTCCCAGAGACAGTCGTTGTCTCTAAACAGCCGCACGGCCAGCATTGACCTTTCTTCTATTTCGTATTCTCCGGCGATCGCCTTTTCCAAAGCTTGCGGGAGCAAGTTTAGGTAAGTTTCTGTTAAAAAGCCCATATGACCGGTATTGACAGTCAGCAGTGGCACTCCGATGGGAGCAACTTGGCGAAATGCAGACAGCACCGTACCGTCGCCACCCAAAACCACTGCAAACTCCATGTCGCTGTCAAAACCGGGAGGGACAAGTTGGTCGATAGGAGTGTGGCACATGGGGCGATCGGGGCTAGAATAGCCCAAAATTCCCCCAGAACCGGAAACCGCGCAGACCTCCCAGCCGCGGGCAGTCAGCTTGTCTTTCAACTCTTCGGCGATGCGACAAGAGACTGGTTTAACGTCGTTGTATATAATCCCAGCTTTCGGCACTTTAAAATGTAAAGGGCATTTTTTGTTTACTCCGTTTTTTCGTCTTAAGCTGCTCGTACTCTATTTCCTTGAGCTTCTTCATAATCAGATTAAAGTATTCTTCGAGATAAGACTCCAAAGTAGTAGTTTCTTTGGGGTCGATTCCGAAGACACTGTAAACCTCATCCATCGGAGCTTTCAAGGGTTTTCCGGCGGCCAAAACTTCTGAAAAAGCCAATCTGTCAGCTACGTTCCAACTCCACTGAAAGAACTTAGCAAGTTGACGGGTGGCTTGCAACAAGGCATCTGGGGTGCGCGTGATTTTAGCTGTCTTCCCAGAAAGCCGCTCGCACAACCGCACGATTTCTTCAGCATCCCAAGCTCGATTTCCCACTACCGGAAAAGTTTTTTTCTCGGTTTCGGGAACCGAAAGCGCCCGGACGGCAAACTTCGCAACGTCCTGAGTGTTCATGTAGGCAAGGGCTGACGGCTTGTTAGGCAGCCAAACTGCCTGATTGTCCAAAATCGGCATGGCGTACAAGTTCACCAGTCCTTGCAAAAAGCCGCAAGGTCTCAAGATTGTGTAATCTAGACCGGATTCTGCTAAAAACAGCTCTGTACAGCGCTTGATTTCCAACAAAGGGACTTGCGGATATTTCTCCGCATCAAGAAAGGAAAAGAAGATGTAACGCTTGATGCCTGCTGCTGCTGCTGCTTGGATCAGCGATACTTTTCCATCCCAGTCTACTCTTTTGATGCTGACAGAATCGCCTGCACTGGCTGTTGCTGCATCGATGATAGCACTGACGCCTTCTAGTGCAGGAATCAGGCTGTCAGGCTGGCAAAGGTTGCCCGGTACCAGTTCGGCGCCCCATTCTTTCAAAAATGCAGCTTTTCTGTAATTTCTAACTAAACAGCGCACCTGGTAGCCCTCGTCTAGGGCGCGGCGGGCTATTTGGCGGCCGAGAGTGCCGGTGGCACCTACAATCAATAAAGTCATCTAGGGATTTATTTATGAATCTTAAACTTTCTATACAATAGTATCAGGTCTTTCTCATTTTTTTATAAAAACTTAACAAAAACCTGAAATCGTCTCATATAACGATCGGTATCCGGCAGGCGAGAGAGTCCCAGAGTCCCAGACTCCCAGAGTTTGAGAGAAAGCGTTGCGTATTTATCGACTAATAAAAATTTTGCTTGTGGCTTTGATACTGATGTCTTGGTAACGATATGTTGTAATAACTCAGGACTCTGACACTAAATTTTAATAAACCGGGTTTTTCTAATCTTGCCAACGATCCTGCACGATTTTTATAGTAAAAAAACCCGGTTGCGGCGATCGGTACGATCGCCTATTCTTCGCCGCCGCCTTGGAGTTTGAGCAGCAAGAAGCCTCCACCGATACCGACGAAAATTAGGGAAAATGACAAAAAGGCTGCGCTGATAAATTCAGGGTTCATGTGTTTTAGAGTTCCTTGACGATCGCAAATTAAATAAACATACTTTGACACTCTCGGCTTTGTTAGAGTCGGAGATTCTCAATTCCTTGATTCACCGAAAAATTAGCTATCTCTTGCGAGCAATTTCCGAACAGTTCGATTCTACCCAAGTCACAACCAAACAGTCGAGTTTAGACAATCTTTGCCGGTTCATCTGAATCAAGCCTACTAGGATACTGACCTAGAGTTTGGGCGTGTCCCACCCTACTTTTTGAGGGAAAATTTGAGTTTTGCTGGTTTCTGGGTCAAGTTTCGCCGTACTGTTTTGAGAGCGGCTGGGTATCTCACTTGAGATTGCTACTTCTGGTTGACCAATTGTTCCACTTGCCGATCGCGCTTTAACGTATCAACGGTGTTATGGCCTGTGTCATGGTGGTATTTTACTGTATCAAGTTACTTAGATCAACGATCGCCATTCAAAAACTTAGCAGCCTGGGTTAATCCAGCAGCGAGTTTTCATCCGCAGTCGGGGATTTCCGGGATTTTCGGCAGGTCTCGGATAATTTTAGAAAATTAGCTACTTAAATGTTAAAATTTCATTGCCGAAATTCCTGTATTTTGTGGGAGAAAACTGCCTTGAGTCTGGATCGGGAATCAAAACTAGCTGTAACTCTCGGAGATCCGGCGGGAATAGGCCCGGAAGTGATTCTCAAGGCCTTGGCAGATCCGGCTGCTGCTTTGAAAGTGACGGTTTTTGGCGATCGGGCAATTTTGCAGCAAACTTACGATCGGTGGCGATCGATCCATCCTACTGCTGCTGCATCCTTGGCAAATCCCGAAACACTAGACATTATTGATATAGCAGCAGACAGCAAATGGGGTTCCATTGTCCCCGGTGTTGGAAATGCAGCTAGCGGGGCGGCTAGCTTTGCGTATATGGAAGAGGCGATCTCCCGTACCCTTGCCGGCGAATTTTGTGCGATCGTTACCGGGCCAATTTCCAAAACTTGCTGGCAGGCTGCAGGTTACAATTATCCCGGACAAACAGAACTCCTGGCCGCCCAAGCCAAATCGCAGCGCTTCGGAATGCTGTTTGCCGCCACATCTCCCCACAGCGGTTGGACGCTAGTAACTTTACTCGCTACTACACATATTTCCCTGCGTCAAGTACCCGATGCTTTGACTCCAGAATTGCTGAGCGAAAAACTAGAATTGCTGGTAGAGTGTTTGCGGGAAGATTTTGGGATAGAAAGACCGAAAATTGCAATTTCTGGCTTAAATCCTCACAGTGGCGAAAATGGCAAACTGGGAAAGGAAGAGCAAGACTGGATGATACCTTGGTTGGAAACGCAGCGCGATCGCTTTCCTCAAGTGCAGTTAGACGGGCCAGTACCCCCGGATACCCTGTGGGTAAAACCGGCTAAAGTTTGGTACGGCTTAGCCAAGGAAGCTCACGACGGTTACTTGGCAATGTACCACGACCAAGGGTTGATTCCAGTAAAATTGATGGCCTTCGACAAAGCAGTCAATACAACAATTGGTTTGCCCTTTGTTCGCACATCTCCAGATCACGGCACAGCTTTTGATATTGTAGGTCAAGGGATTGCCGATGCTTCGAGCATGAAAGCAGCATTGCAGTTGGCGGCCGAGTTGGCCAGTCGCAGAACAGCAGTTAAGATAGGCCGATAGGCGCGAGATCGGCCCAGGGCGAAAAATTAATTGTGTCATTCCTATTAGACAAATCCTAAAAAGCCTGTAAACAGCAGGTATCCTGCCAGTTCCACAAGAATTATTGGAGATGTCTATTGATTTTCGCAGTAGTGAGGCGACAAGCCAACAGGTCATTTTTGGCGATCGGTTAAAATCAGATTTTGGTAACAAAGTATGGCAGCATCTAATGATAATTTAGGCAAAGTATATCAGTCAGAACCAGAAGTTGCAGATGAAAATTTGGCAATCCCTAACGCCGGAGAACAACTTCAGGAATTGCTAACCATACTGACTGAATTGCAATTAGTAAAAAACTTTAAAAAAAGACCAAATGAGCTGAAATTACCGCTTTCACCTCAACAACAAATCGAGGGATTTGATGAACAGGAAAATCAACGAAAGCGATTGTCTTTTTTGATCGAATCCTCTGCTGTTGTACCGGAAGTATTGACTAATAATGAAGAAATTCCATCTCAAAGACGACAAATAAATAATGAAGAACCAGGTGTATCTAGTACGGCGAAGACAGCCAAAAATTATCGACCTTCGGAGGAAGAATTAGCACAAGCAGTGGAGGAGTTCAAAAGGTTGCAGCAATTGCTGTTTGAAAGGGATGTGCCGGAATTTTACAGTCATATTTTGAACGCGGAACAAAGGTTAGAAAATTTTGAAAATTTGATGTCTGAACCGCAGGAGTTGATAAAATTAGTCAGACCGTTAATTCCTGAGTTAGTGAGAGAAGAAGTAGAGGGGTTTAAGTTGGAATTAAAAAAGGCGATCGAACTCGCCACCAACGATGGAATTAATCCCCTGGAATTCCAGGCAAAATTAGCGGATTTGGAAAATCAAATTGCTAGTTTCAACCACCAGCAACTACCGAATCCCGAACAATTGATCCAACGGCTGATGCCTGTGGTGGGCGAGTTGCTCAACCGTCGGGTAGAGGAGTCTAAGTTAGAAGTAGCTTCGGCGATCGCACCGACAGTCAATCAAATAATTCACAATCAAAACGGGCTGGAAAAGAAAGTAGTAACAATTGAAGATCAACTGGCGAACATTCAGCAGCGTTCCCAGCAGCAACCGGAAGATTTAATCAAGCAATTAGTTCCGGTAGTTAGCGACTTGCTGAACCGCAAAATTAGTGAATTAAAATTAGAGGTTGTCGAAGCTGTCGCACCGTCGGTACAGGTAAGAATAGCTTGGGTAGAAATAGAAGAAAAAGTATTAAGCATCATCGAGGGCAGGCTGGCGGCCGGGCAGTCGCCAATTCAGAAGCCAGAAGAGATCGTGGCGATGATGATGCCAGCAATCACTGATTTGCTGAACCAAAAAATTGATCGATCAAAATTAGAAGTAGCAGCGGCGATCGAACCTTTGATAGAATCAGCAATTCTGCAAAGAGAAGTTCCAGGAAAATTGAGCGATGTTGAAAGTAGATTAAACAATCTTCAGCGACAGCAAAAGTCTCAGCCGGAAGAAATCATGGCGCGGTTGATGCCGCTAATGATTGAGTCGCTGAACCGGAAAATTGATGAGACAAAGTTAGAAGTCAGAGAGGCGATCGCCCCGGCTGTCAACACTGCCATTCAAAACAGCGGTATTGCAGCACAAATATTGCAAAATGAAAGTAAGATTGTCGAAGTTCAGCAGCAAGTTTTAGCCGAAATAGAAGGGTTGATGGGCAGAATCATGCCTGCGATCGTAGAGATGGTGTCGGGAAGCCTTCGGGAAGCGAAGCTAGAGATAGAATCTGCGATCGCCCCCGCTGTCGATGCCATCCTTCAGGATCAAAGAATCGATCTAAGACTCGCAAACATCGAAGAAAAGATTGTGGCGATCGAACACCGGATTTATGAATCCACAGACTTGTTTACAGATTTACTGAAACCTTTGATTGACGAGTTGATGGCTAACCATCACGCGCAACTACAAAAGTCTGCGATCGAATCTATTTTACCATTGTTAGATGAAGTTGTAGGTTATAATTACAAACTTAACGGCAAAGTAGAGGAACTCGAACGCAAAATAACCGATGCTCAATGGGGAGGCGATCGGGAAGAATTATTGAGGCAAATTCAACTGATATTTCCCGAAATGATGCTCGAAACAATAAATCAGTCGAGACAATCATTTACAGAAAGCATAACTCCGATAATTGATGAAGTAATTAATACCAAAACCCGAGAAAATAAACACTCGATGGGAGTAGCCATAGCGCCTGCTCTTCCTGCGGGAATCCGTCACACAGTCAGTGAATCGCCCGATGCAATTGCAATGGCGATCGCACCGGAAATGGCCTCTGCTATCAAACAGCAAATTCATCTCAAACGAGAAGCAATGTCGGATGCACTTTATCCGATCGTCGGCAGCACGATTTTAAAGTACATCGCAGAGATGATGCACCAGATCAATGAAAAAGTCGAATCATCCTTAAGTACAGAGGGAATTACTCGCAAAATTCAATCCAAATTACAGGGAGTTTCTGAAGCAGAATTGCTGATGCAGCAAACAACACCGCTGACTGTTAAAGCTGTTTTTTTAATTCAAAAAGAATCAGGATTAGTAATTTCAGCAGTACAGCATTCTGAACGCGAACAATTAGAATCAGAGATGGTAGCGGGAATGCTGACTGCTATTCGCGCTTTTGTCAACGATTGTATCTCTCAATCGGGAAACATTGCCGAGATTGATGCCATAGAATACGGCACATCTACAATTGTACTAGAAGTCGCTGGTTCATGTTATCTCGCAGTAGTAATGCAGGGAGAAACGAGGCAGTGGTTTAAGTACAAAATGCGAGCAATATTCAAAAATATTGTTCAAGAATACGGAGATATAATCCAATCATTTAACGGCGATTACACCGCAGTGCCTGCCGAAATCAACACGAATTTGCAAAAGTTAATTGAGACAGATATAAAAGTTAAATCTCCTAAAAAGCCAATTTTACAAATTATCAGTTTAGCCGCGTTAGGTTTAATTGGCATACCTTGGGGAATTCATCTATACCGCAGCGGGATTGCAGCTAGCATAGAAGCAGATACAAATTTAGCTTTACAATCTAGTCCAGAGTTATCGGTTTATCGCCTCGCGGCAGATGTTAAAGATCGAATATTGGAGATTTCGGGACGAGTACCGAATCAAAAACTGCGATTGCAAGCGGAAAAAATCGCTCAACAAACTGCTCCCAAATTAACAATTGACAATAAAATTATCGCCGTTGAAGTACCTCCCGATCCGGTTTTAGCTGCTGCCGATGTCAAACGCACTGTGGAGCTTTTGAATAAACTAGAAAGCATTAATATTTCGGCTCGCTATGCAGAGGGAAAAGTCGCCGTTGCAGGTAGCGTGAGCAAGGCGGCAGATGCTGAGAAAATAACTCAAGCTTTTGAAAAAATTCCGGGGGTGAAGTCTGTAACAAATACGGTGGGAATAGGCACTCAACCTTCCTCACAAGCAATAGATGTTCGCCTTTATTTTGGTGTGGGTTCAGCAATTTTATCGCCAAAAGACATTACACAAAAGCTGACAAAAGTCAAGGAATATATGAAGCAAAATAGTACGAAGAATTTAAGAATTATTGGCTACAGTGATTTGAAAAGCAGTCCGGCGGAAAATCAAAAATTGGCACTGGGAAGGGCGGCAAATGTGAAAACTGCTCTGGTCAAACAAGGGATAAGTGGTAACAGAATACAGGTTGCTTCTACTAAGGGCAGTCCTGAAGGTGTGGAGGCTAATCAACCGCTCTGGCTGAGAAGATTAGTAGTATTTGAGGTGGTAAATTAAATTTGGGAATTGGGAATTGGGAATGGGGAATGGGGAATGGGGAATGGGGAATTGGGAATTGGGAATTGGGAATTGGGAATTGGGAATGGGGAATTGGGAATGGGGAATGGGGAATTGGGCGGAGCGAAGCGGAGGGAATGGGGAATGGGGAGTTGGGCGGAGCGAAGCGGAGGGATTGGGAATTGGGAATTGGGCATGGGGCTCTAGCGTTGCGGAGGGATTGGGAATTGGGCATTGGGAATTGGGCATTGGGCATTGGGCATTGGGCATTGGGAATGGGGAATTGGGAATGGGGAATTGGGAATTGGGAATTGGGAATTGGCCAAACAGGGAGTTGCTAGCAAATAACAAATAACTAATAACTAATGACTAATGACTACTGACTACTGACTCATGACTAATGACTAATGACTAATGACTACTGACTAATGACTACTGACTACTGACTAATGACCCTTAATTCAATCGAACTCGCCCGGAGGTAAAGGCTTGTCTTCGATCGCCCGCCAAGCATACTAACAACCGGCCGCTTCCGTCAATGCCGGCGACTTTTCCGCAGATGGTTTCTGAGGAAAGCTCGATCGCCACATTACACCCAATCAGCCCATCGCGGCGGCACAATTCGGGTAAAAGTAGCGCTAAACCAGACTTTTGGGCTGGCTTGTCTGTGGTGGAAAACATATCGGCTAGTTCGAGTAAATAATGTCGCAGTCGATCGAGCAAACACAATTCATCTGGTACTTTAGTAGCAATAGAATGCAAGCTTACCGCATTGCCGAGATCCCTTTCATCCAATCCCGCAGCGGCGAAATCCACGCAGCGGTTGAGTCCAATTCCCACAACTGCGCGAGTTTTGCCGGAAACATTGCTAGAAGTGGCTTCACAGAGAATTCCGGCTAATTTGTGGCGATCGATCCAAACATCATTCGGCCATTTCAGGCGCAGCATATCGCGGCATTCGGGAACCAAATCTTCGATCGCGTAAATCACCGCCAAACCGACTGCTAAACTGAGTCCGGGTAACAGATTGGGATTGAGATTGTCTAGGACAAAGCTAGCAGTAAAAACACCGGGCGGCGAATACCAAATGCGCCCGTGTTGGCCGCGCCCGCTGGTTTGCTGCTTAGTAAATATTACATCTCCGTGGTGGAGTTTGGCCGCGCGGGCGATCGCCCAACTGTTTGTACTCTCGCAGGTTTCTAACGAGTATAGCCAGTGGGGGAGGTTTGGGCGATCGGTTGATTCTGGTGGAATTAATGGCTGTTCAGACAAGGTTTGATTTGTAATATTTGATATCTCAAAGCTGATTATCGCAGGCCAATCGGTTTTTTTTAGGTGATTTGGGCGATCGGCATTTTCCTCACTCATATCAAATCCGTTAGTATCGAAATTATTCATCTCTCTCTTCTCTTCCTCTGTGTTCTCTGCGTTCTCTGTGGTTAAATCATTCCCGTACAGCCGTAATTAATATCAGTCTTGGACGCACAGAGAGTCAGAGACCCGGTTTCTACGATAAGAAACCCGGTTTGTTTAGCCTTAGTATTACCCTCAAAAAAAGACAAGCAATCGCCCCACAATTTACGCTGATTGGTCTTGCATTTCCAGCAACTCAGGAATTGTCACAAACCGATATCCCTGGTGTTTCAAACCAGCAATCATCTCCGGCAAAGCCTTAACAGTACGAGATCGATCGCCCCCGCCATCGTGCATCAAAACGATCGCCCCCGGCTTCGCACCCTTCAACACATTATTAACAAAAGCCGACGGTTGAGCGCGCGGATCGGTATCCGCAGAAGTTACCGACCACATCACGACAGAATAATTGCGCTCCTTAGCATACTTAGCCAAACCATTATTCAAAACACCTCCCGGCGGGCGAAAAAAAGTAGTCTTAACTCCCGTCGTGTCGTAAATAAGTTGAGCCGTGCGATCGATTTCGCTAGCCGCCGTCGCCGCATCCATCGCATCGTACCAGTGATGCCACGTATGATTGCCGATCGCGTGACCGGCAGCCACAACTCGCCGAGCAATTTCAGGAGAATTTTCGATAGATTTACCTATCCAAAAAAATGTGGCTTTAACATCATTTTGCTGGAAAATATCGAGCATTTGTTCCGTCGTTTCCGGCCACGGCCCATCGTCAACCGTTAAAGCAATAACTTTCTCAGAATCTTTGACTTTTCCTTCAAAAACTGTTGTTCCCTGAAACTGTTCCGGCGGCACAAAAGTCAAAAGCTTTTCTTTTGATTCCAATACAGTGAGAAGTTTCTCAATTGTGCGATCGACATTCAAGGCTGTGCGATCGTCCGCTACCTGCTTTGCTAACGGATTTACCGTCAAGGATTGGTTGAGATTTTGCACCTGCACCTGAGCGGTTGCAGGATTATTGCTGAGGTGTTGGTTTGTCGGCATCAGCGCACCGACGATAAAGCTAATCGCAGTCGCTGTCAGGGCGATCGCCAGAAAACGCCATTGTTTTCGCAGTCTCTCAAACAGATGATTTCCGCTCACTTGAAATTCCTTTCACTCCACACTGCGGATAATGATAATGGGAATTCCAGGGGAAAAAACTAAATTTTTTATTATGTCTCAGCCGGGATTGACAGCGATCGAATGCGCGCCGACACAGACAAAACCCGCAAGAGTTAAGAGTTTCTTGAGTGCGCTAGGAGTGGACTTTGTTGGTATCGCGGCGATTTCTCATTGCCCGGTATATTGATTTGAAGCTCGATCGCTCTGTTAAAGCCTTGCCGCCAGTAAATTTCTAATAATTGGGATTTTAGTCGCAATTTCCGCGTCAGGTATCTCTGTTTGCTGCCAGCTCGATCGCCCAGCTAGCCTCGCGCCCCACTGCTGCAACTGCGGATACTCATCAAAAGATATCTCAAACATCTCCACTGAAGGCACCGCAGTCCCCGCCACGACTTCCGCCAAAGAAAACTGTTCGCCAGCAAAAAAAGTGCGTTCATCCGCCAGCAAGCCCTCAAAAAACCTTAGCACCGTTAATATCTGTTGCTTTGACTGTGCCAACTTTTCCTCAGTATCTCCCGGCACGCCCAGCAGTTGCCTAGTCAAGGGAAACATCGCCGGCAATAGTTCATTTAACGTCACCATTTCCACCATCCGCACAATTCCCAAGGCTTTCACCTCTGTTGGCAGCAGTGGGGGCGCGGGATATTTTGCATCTATATAATCCAGAATTGCCAGCGACTCCACCACAGTCAAATCTCCATCTACCAACACAGGTATGCGGTGGAAGGGGTTAATTCCTAGAAAATCCGGTTCAAATTGATCGCCGTCGAGGTTAAGTGCGATCGGCTCAAACGCGATCTGCTTTTCCAGAAGTGCCACCCAAACGCGGCGAGAATTCACAGAAATCGGAGTGTAGTACAGTTTCAGCATCGGATTTATTACGGGCTACACCACCAGTTTAGCAGCCTAATGTCTTGATATTTGGTAATCCTGGGATGTGAGAGTGTTGGTTTTGGCGATCGTCCCCCATTGAAAAAACCCAATTTCAAAAAAAGTTGTATTACCCCCTTGACAGTTTTGTAGTGCATATTGTAGTATAAACGTACGGCGAAGGAGGAAGAGCTTAAAAGCCTTATTCCACAAGCAATACGAACCTTGAAAACCGAATATAAAATTAATCGTGTCACATAATTGCGGACATCGGCGGTGTAGACTCCGGCAACAAAAGCCCGATCGGGTTGTAGTACGCGGAATCAACCGCCACCCGTCCAAACAGCAATTTCTTGAGGCTGTAGCTCAATTGGGAGAGCGTCGCTCTGTCACAGCGAAGGTAGCGGGATCGAAACCCGTCAGCCTCGTCTCCGTTTCCCGGAGTTGCGAGTAACAAATTATGAGTAACAAATTTATGAGTTTTGAATTAACAATTTTCTTTAACTCAAAACCCATAACTTAAAACTCAAAACTTTCAAAGTCCCGTAGGCAAATTAATTTAAGCCGTCACCCTCTCAAGGTGAAAATTGCGAGTTCAAACCTCGTCGGGACTCCCAGGTTAGGTGGCTGAGCGGCTCAAAGCATCGGTCTGCAAAACCGAATTTCGCGGGTTCAAATCCCGCCCTAACCTCTGTTCTTACCAATTCGCAAGAGCAATCTCAAATCTCAAATAAATAGTGCTGTAGGCAAATGGTTTAAGCCGCTTGGTTTTCACCCAAGTGATTTGCGGGTTCAACTCCCGTCAGCACTTTGCGGGGGTCGTTGGCAGAATGGTTTTGCAGCCGCCTTTTAAGCGGATGGATCGAGGTTCAATTCCTTGGCGACCTACCAAATTTTCCATCTTGGGTTGGCCCTCCTATTGGTGTGGGTAGCTGTCTGTAAAACAGTAGCTTAAAGCGTTGCTGGTTCAATTCCAGCCCGACCCATTTGCAACTGTATTATGACTTATACAGAAAACCCAGTTTCTGAGAAAAATCTTGCATCTCTACGAGAGATATTAAGAGAGAAACCGGGTTTTTGACCCCCTTGGGTAAGTCCTGTGTATTTAATATGCAGTTGCAATTTTGAGAATGAGTTGTAACTGGACAACAATTCAGTTTGCGCGACTGAACATTTGGGGGTTCAAATCCCTCCGTTCTCGTGCTCGGAGAAGTGGCCGAGCGGCTTATGGCGCTTTCCTGCTAAGAAAGAGCGGTTTAACACCCGTCGTGGGTTCAAATCCTACCTTCTCCGTTTCCCCCGATAGCTCAGTTGGTAGAGCGCTTGTTTGAAGAACAAGAAGTCGTCAGTTCGATACTGACTTGGGGGATTTCGTTGCCTTATAGCTCAATGGTAGAGCAAGCGGTTGTTAACCGCTAGGTTGTAGGTTCGAGTCCTACTGAGGCAGCCATTTTTCAAATTGCCGGGTAGACAAATTGGTAAAGTCGCCTATCTCTGAAATAGGAGTTTATGTAGGTTCAAAGCCTACCCCGGCATCAAATTATTGGGAAGTCGCCTAATTGGCATGGCACCGCTCTTTGAAAGCGGACAAATGCAGGTTCAAGTCCTACCTTCCCAGTTCTGCTCCTGCTATCCCGACTTTACCTCTGTGATGTAATTGGAAAACATCGCTCGCTTAGAACGAGTGTTTTGCTGGTTCGAGTCCAGTCAGGGGTATTGGGTATCAAAACCCAAAAGTGCGATCGGTTTTGCCCCTGTAGCCCAATCGGTAGAGGCGCTAGATTTAGGATCTAGTCAGTGCTGGTTCGATGCCAGTCAGGGGTATTTGGTGACATCGCGGGTGAAGTAGCCTGGGTAGGCTTGGAGGTCTCATAAGCCTCTTCATAGCAGGTTCAACTCCTGCCCCCGCTACCAAAAATGCAGGTGTGATGTAATTGGTAACATGAGGCTCTTGTAAAGCTTTCTTGCAGGTTCAAATCCTGTCACTTGCTTGTACTAAAATCAGAAGGATTTTATCTAATTATGCTAAATTTTATCTAGCAGTTTTATCGCTAATTTGTTCTAGCAAATCCTAGTAAAAAGCATGAAAAGAATCGCGATCGCCCAACATACGCTAAAAATCATCGAAGATGGTTACTACTTGTCCCCTGAAGGTAAGCAGGTCAATCTCGACCGCCAATTAGCATCCTGTATTGCTGGGACAGCATACTATGAACCAGAAGCCCTGTTAGCGATCGAGCAAGATGTTCTCTCAGGTACTCCTCAATTCTCGAACACGGAATTTATGGTGAGGAATGAGACAACGCTGGTGGGCTCAGAGCGTACAGCGCGATCGCACAAATTTGCAAAAATTGCAGTCCTAAACTTCGCTTCTGCTAAAAATCCGGGTGGTGGATTCATCAAAGGCGCTAAAGCACAAGAAGAAAGTTTAGCACGCAGTTCTGCACTCTACAAAAGCCTTTTAAAATGTCCCCAATACTACCAGTATCATCGCTCTCACAAATCGCTGCTCTACTCCGATCGACTCATTTACTCTCCCGGTTGTCCAGTATTCCGCAAAGATGATGGAACTTTACTTGATGAACCTTATCTTGTAGATTTTATCACAAGTTCAGCTCCCAATGCTGGTCAAATTTGGAGACAAGAGTCAGAGAGTAGGGGGAAAATCAGGGAAACTCTGTATGGACGTGGTGCAAAATTGTTAGCGCTAGCTCTTAACAAAGGTTGCGAGGCGATAGTTTTAGGTGCTTGGGGATGTGGCGTATTTAGAAACGATCCCTCAATGGTAGCGCAGATGTTTGCAGACTTTTTATTGTCGAACGGTCAATTTGCGGGCAGATTCAAAAGCGTCATCTTTTCCGTACTAGACTTTAGCGCTCAAAGAAAAATATTGGCAGAATTTAACAGTTTGTTCAGATCGAATTAATCATTTTTTTTTAGAAAGACGATTAAAAATTTAAAGTTGTTTTTAATTTCAAATATTGCGGATATGGTGTAACGGTAGCATTCGAGTCTTCCAAACTCTAGGCACGAGTTCGAGCCTCGTTATCCGCTTGACTAAATAAATGGAGGTCGGTAAGTTATCTTTGTCTATTTCTGTGTCCGAGTTAGAAAATTTTCTGATTAACCAAGACTTTCAAAGTCTAGAAACTAAGTTCCTTCATTACGATAAATTGCAAAATATTCCTTTTTATCATCAAGATCCTTTCGATCGTCTAATTATTTCTCAAGCCCTAGCAGAAGATTACACTATCATTACACATGACGATAGGTTCAAACAGTACGATGTAAAATTGTTGTAAGATATAATTATCATAAAAAAGGTTAAATATGAGAAAACTAAAATATTACGTTGCTTCCACCGTTGATGGGTTTATTGCTCGCGAAGATGGCTCATTTGATTGTTTTCCTATGCAAGGAGAGCATTTTGCTGATTTGTTTGAGTTTTTTCCTGAAACTTTTCCGGCTCACGTTCAAAAGGCTCTCGGCATTAGTCCAGAGAACAAGCAGTTTGATGCTGTTTTGATGGGACGGAAAACCTATGAGGTAGGGCTAAATGTGGGTCTGACTAATCCTTATCCCAGCTTGAAACAGTATGTTTTGTCGCGCAGTATGGAAGCCAGTCCAGATAAGAATGTTAAACTCGTTTCAGACAATCCAGTTGCATTCGTTAAAGAATTGAAAAAGGAAGCGAGTCAAGATATCTGGCTGTGCGGCGGTGGCAATTTAGCTGCAACTCTTTTTTCTGAGATTGATGAGATGATTGTGAAGTTGAACCCGGTAGTCATTGGGGCGGGAATTCCTGTGTTTGGGAGGGCGATCGCACCGACGAATCTGGAATTGGTCGATCGCAAAATCTACAGCAACGGTTTCATGTTGCTTCACTATCGACTGAAGCATTAGCAATATAGACTTTAGTTGTGGCAATTTCTGGGGGAAAAAAGGACTGAAGTATTTACTAAAAAAATGAGTTTCTAGGAATTACAGCGCAAAAACAGAAATTTTAAGGGCGGTTGGCAGAGGGGTGATGCACCCGGCTTTTAACCGGTACCAGATAGGTTAAACTTTTATATCACCCATTTTTAAAGGCCGAAAGTAGAAGCTAGAGGGTTAAATATGCGTTTTTCCATTCGCGAGGGCGATCGTACTGTCGGTGCTGGTGTCGTCTCCCGAATTTTGAAGTAGCGTTTTGCTAAATTCACAAGTAGCAGAAAATTCAAACCTATTTGAGTAATTGGCTTTTCTGTTTGCTTGTTGGTTTGTAAAGGCGCTGCGATCTGCTAAAATTGTATGCAGAAAAGACAGTTAAATATTTAGCGAGGCATAGATGTTAGCAGCGATATGTCTAATTCTCAAACTACTTGGAACGATTATTGCGATAGTAGGTTGGGTCGATGTTCGACGGTTTCTTGCAGCTCATAGCGCGATCGAGACTCGCAGCGATTTTGAAGCCTTCAAATCATTGGCACGCAGAAATATGTATATGACTTTAGCATTATTAGTTTTTCTTCTGCCAGCCTTTTTCATGGGGCTGTACCTTGTCGCAGTAAACTCTCGGGTTGGTTTAGCTTTGATTCTCACTTTAGATGTCCCTATGTTATTAATTTCAAAAGTTATCAAGCCTCTTGAAGCCAAAGCTAGAAACTTGCCTTGTACACCAAAATTTAGTAAGAAATATGCACAAATTTGTGAGGTGTGGATCAATAAGCCCTTCCCTAATTTTTAAGTGCGATCGCACTCAAAATTTATTCATATTGGCAGGAAATAACCAAGAAAGAGAGTTGGAAATTATACCGAATGGGGAGGCGCTGTAATGAGTCAAATTAAGTAACTACACAAAATTAATTACATAAAGACTCCTTGCTGGGCAAGGGTTTCACGCGAAATCTCGTGTAATTAATTTTGCACGACTACTTAACTACAGTGCAATGTCTTACCGAGAGTTAAGGTGGTATTTTGTCGCTCACCGAGAGGATAGAGCTGCTTTTCAAGCTTATCTAGCAAAACGTCGGGAACGATCGCCGAGAGTCATTACAACAGTTGACGATCCAGACTTCGATGTCAAAATTCAGACAGCAATTTGCCACCAAATGGCACAGCATCAGAAGTAGCGCAGTACAGCGCCATAACACCGCATTGCAGCGAATCAACGAAAGCCGCTATTTAAGTTGCTTGAGGTTGTAATGGCGCGATCGCCCTTACAGAAAACTCGCACTAGGCGATCGCCACAAATTTTTACGAAAACACTTGATTTTTCAGAAAAGTTGTGTTATAGTAGCTCCGATGCGGGAGTATAGCTCAGTTGGTTAGAGCAGGTGACTCTTAATCTCAAGGTCGAAGGTTCAAGTCCTTCTACTCCCATCCCAAATCCTTAACCTAAATCGAGCGAAACTCACGAGTGCAATCAACTGCTGTAGGGGTTGGATTACTGTGAGTGTTTGCGTTTTGGAATTTTTAATGTCGATCGACCCGATCGCGCGATCGCCCAAGCTATTTTTAAATTGAATAACAACAGGAAATGGTGATTAGCTATGATAGCAAATCTCTCGGCGCGCTGCTATGGAGGCGATCGCGATTTAAGTGCGATCGTCGATTTGATCGATATTTGCGAAGCAGTCGATCGGCTCGATCAAGGCACTTCCATCTCGGAATTGCAACAAAAAATTAACCAACCGTGCCGAGATTTAGCGCGCGATATCCGCCTTTGGGAAGATGCCGAAAACAAATTAATCGGTTTCGCCGAGTTGTCGATTGCGGAAACTGGAGAGCCGATCCAGGGTTTGCTGTCGTTTCGCGTCCACCCCGACGCCCGATCCGGGGATGTGGAAGCGGTAGCCGTCGCTTGGGGCGAAACGCGGATGCGCGAAGTTGTAAAAGAGCGGGGCGCGCCTGTGAAGCTGCGATCCTGGGCTAGGGCACAGGATGCCGATCGCATTTCTGTGCTGGAAAGTTGCGGTTTTCGAGTTGATCGGCATTTTTGCCGCATGGCGCGATCGCTCTCGGAATCGATCGCACAACCCCAATTCCCAGAAGGTTTTGTGCTGCGTCTATTCCCCGGCGCGCAGGATTCGGAAGCTTGGGTAGAAATGTACAACCAATCGTTTATCGATCACTGGAACCACCGCGATTTAACAGTCGAAAAATTCAAATACGATTTAGCCCAACCCAATTATAGAAAAGATTTAGACTTGATTGCAGTTGCTGCTGACGGGACTTTTGCAGCTTTTTGTTATTGCGAAATTAGCCCGGAAGAGTGCGATCGCACAGGACGAAATGAAGGCTGGATTACTGTTCTCGGTACAAGGCGAGGTTTCCGCAAAATTGGATTGGGACGGGCTATGTTGCTGGCTGGTTTGCATCGACTCAAAGCTGCCGGTGTCGAGACTGCAATTATCGGCGTAGATGCTGCAAACCCTTCAGGTGCATTGCGACTTTACGAGTCAGCCGGCTTCCACAAAATTCGCGATAGCATTTTTTATGTGAAGGATGTTTGAGCGATTTGAGACTTGCGCGCAGGGTTTGAGAAACCGGTTTCTTTGCGTATCCCTTGTCGCCCAACCACATTTCTCAGAGAAATTCGGTTTCTTGATTTTGGATACAATTCGCGACGGGCGCGATCGAAGTTGGCAAAGGTCTCCCTGCTATGATTTCGGGCATTTACGAAGCTGTACTGTTCCTCTGGGCCCTTGACACGATGCCGTACCAAGTCCAAGCAAACGGCAGCGAATTGATTGATTGGGAACGCGCATTCAAGCACATTAGACCTCTTGCAAAAGTCAAATTTACCCCCCGCAAGTCCCCCCTCCCGCGGGGAGAAACAAGAATAATCTTGCTCCCTCCCCGCGGGAGGGGAGGGTTGGGGTGGGGTGCTTTGGATTTTTGCAAGAGTTCTATTAACGCAGGCTGCCGCACTAGCTGCGGTTGCGCGGTGGAAGCAATGCGACTTAAGAAGCAGGTGGTCGAGCAGTTCATGATGGTAACAGATGAAGGCGAAAATTCTGCATCTTATTTTGTTGATGCCGATAGGAATTACTGTCGCAGTTGGGGCGTAATTCTGAATGTGGTGTCAGAACAAGTTATGCTAGAGGGAATGCGTCAACATCATCGACATTTGGCAGAAACAGAATGGTAATTTTTTGAGTGCAGTGCGATCGTCCCCACTAACAACAAATAATCGCGATCGAGGACGATCGCACTACTGTATAATTCCCATCTAACCATATTTAAGATTACTCCCAAACATCTCCCTCAATATCCTCAAGCGATAAATTTTTCCCGCTTTTCAATTCTTCTCTAGTTTGCTCGACAATTGCTAGTAACTCTGGATTGGCGATGGATGAAATTAACTTTGAATCAGCAGCAGCCAAAGCCTCGCGCAACTGAGACGAAGTGAGTGCGGGATATTTTTCTAATACCTGTTGTTCCGTCCATCCCGCCGCAAACAGCCCCAACAAGAATTCTACAGACAATCGAGTTTCTGGCACTGCTGGTGGACTTGTTGAAGTTTTCCGGTTGGGATGAATGAGCTTTCGCCAGTCCATTTTTTTACTTAAACGATTTGGGAAGATTTCGCCGATTATACTGCAATTTGGGCACAGTATAAATACGGGTATCCCTAACTGATTCTGTAACACTCCCACCGAATATCGGAGGATTTTAGATTTTATATTAAATAATTGAATAATTGGGAATCACTTATGAGTTAAGGGTTTGAAGCTTTGCTAAACTTACATTTTTTGTAAACTGGTGTCATTTCCCGATTTGGCAATTAAATTGTTGTTACGATCGCACTGCAGCACTTTCTTGTAGACTACACTGATAGGGTGTTGACAAGGCGATTCCCTAGGGGATAAGCCCGCTTCACCACCTTTTTTTGTTCGTTGAAATACCAAATCGCGTTAGCGAAGCTTGCAGCAGAGGATCGCGCGTTAACCTCAAGCCACCGTGCAACCGACAGTACAACTACTTTAACTTCTTAAAACTATGGGAAAAAAGTCAAAAACCCAAAAATCCCTGGTCAAAAAATCCAGTTTGCTCTTCCAGCGACTGCAAGAAGCTCTCGATCGAGGCAGTAAAGTTTGGATTAAAACAAATAATAGTAGCTTCGGCGGCATTCCGATTAATTTGTTTGGAGAATTTATCGAACTTTTGGTAATTGTTCCCCCAAACGAACAGGGAGAAAATACTGATGCTTACGGACAAGTTACGTGGCTGATTCGACTCTCTGATATTATTGGACTCGCCTATCCTACTGAATACTGGTCAAAAGATAGATTAGAAAGTTTACTGCCACCCGATCCAGTTACTTCCGAAATAGGTGATTAACTGGGTAAGGTGCTTGTGGCGCACCCAAGTGGTTTGTAGTGAGAGCTTTAGTCATCAGACTATCATGACTAAAGTCTTCACTACAAGCCTTTTTTTGCCTAACTGACCCGATATAATATAGATATTTTTAAGCTGTTTTGCGATCGGAAATATACATCCCTCCGACCGATTTTTATCAGTTCAATTACTTGTTGCAAGCCGAAAGCTGCACTTTGCAGTTGCCGCCTTCTAGTTCGCTGCAACCAGCCAGAGCTTGAGCTTCTGCTGCTGATTTATCCTCGCCCCAACCGGCACCCGCTCCTCCTTTACCTACTGCGATCGCTCCACAGTTATTCGTATTAGATGTCAGGGGTTCGCAGTCGTTAGCCCCATCACTTTGCTGATTGCACGCGGCCACTGCTGCGTCTAGCGCTTCTTTCTCTGTAGCATGATCCCAACTAATACCCGTAGCGTCAGAAGTCGGAGAATAAGCAGTAGCTCCATGAGTATTTTCAGCTCGAACAACTGGGGCATAGCCCAAGATGGAAACTGTCAAAACTGTCACTCCAACCAACTTAAAAAAGAGATTTTGCAACATATTCGATTCAGATCTTTACAAGATTTATCTTTGCGATTGCTCAATATTATATTAGGATATTTATTGATGTCAAGAATCTTTAGAAAAATTAATACTAGATTAATTTAAAAGTCGTTAGTTGGAGTAGTTGAAGATAGATAATGGGCGGAGCGAAGCGGAGGGATGGGGCATCGGAAATAGTTAGTAGTTAGTAGTTAGTAGTTAGTAGTTAGTGGTTAGTGGTTACTTGTTAGTGGTTACTTGTTAGTATTTGGTCAAATAACCAATTCCCAATCCCTCCGCTTCGCTCCGCCCAATTCCCAATCCCTCCGCTTCGCTCCGCCCAATTCCCAATCCCTCCGCTTCGCTCCGCCCAATTCCCCATTCCCAATTCCCAATTACTATAAGTATATTTTTTCACAAACAACTTTACAGAAGTTCCGCAGTAATGTCGCTGCTAAAAAACTTCTCGGTAACGGTTTGCGGCGCGGGCGCTTTGGGTGCGAATATTACAGAAAGTCTGGCGCGATCGGGCTTTTGCCAGTTAAGAGTCATCGATCGCATCGAAAAGCGCAACCTTTCCACTCAACCTTATTATCGATCGGACATCGGCGCATTCAAAGCCAAAATTCTCGCCAACAACCTGTACCGCGCTTTATCCGTCAGCATTGACGCGCACTCCAAAGAATTGACACGCGCAAATGCCGATCGACTGCTTGCCAATAGCGCCGTCGCGATCGATACTTTTGATAACAGCGTCGGGCCGCAAGCAGTCAAAGATTACTGTACCAGAGTCTCCATTCCCTGCTTGCACGTCCGATTAGCAGCCGATTACTCCGAAATAATATTGAACCAACACTATCGGGTTCCTTCAGCAGCAAACGATCGCGTTTGCGATTACCCCCTAGCGAGAAACTTGGTAATGCTGACAGTTGCAGTCGTCTGCAAAGTAATTGTTACCTTTGCTGCTACCAAAGTGCAACAAAATTTAACTTGCACGATCGGAGATTTTGCAGTACAGCCACTTATATTGTAGAATGTCCGTTGACTATTGCCAGAAACCCGGTCAAGCGAGATTGGATACCTCCATCCCAGAAACCCGGTTTCTCACTCTCAAACAATCGTCAGTCGATTTTAGATTTTAGATATTTCGGATTCGCTCAGTACAAGTTTTAGATTTTGGATTGACTTGCAGCGTCGTGAATTACGGGAAGTGGAGTTCTTAGTCTAAAATTTGGGGATCGTCCACGATTTGAGTCGGCGGCACGATACCCGTTTATGGCGGGTGAAAGTTGCAGAAAACGCTTGAGAAAATTAACAGGGAAAGTATGGTTGGATCGCAGACTTTTTATTATTTACTAGCACTTCTGGGCTTATTAGTTTTGACTGGTGCCAATGCAGCCAGTTATTCAGCGGGTGGCACCGTTTGTCCCACTAATGATTGCCACGAACCAGAAGTTAGATTCCATAAAAGGATCTTGAAACACGGATCGAGAGGGGCAGATGTCAGAAAACTGCAAAAATTGTTGAACGCGCAGGGTGTGTGCCCTGAGCCCATCGTAATTGATGGCGTGTTCGGCCCGACAACCCTAGACGCAGTGAAGAGATTTCAGCGACAAGCCCACCTTCCTGTAGACGGAATTGTGGGAGGCAAAACTTGGGACAGATTGTTTGCTAGTTCCTAACATTAAGCACCGGACAACAAACGCTTCTCAGTCCTCATTGCTAATCATTAATCGCTGCGGTTGGTAGTTGCACAGATAGCGCATTTTGTGCAACTGCACACACTGAAGCTGCAATCAACAATCAATCGCATATTAGATTGCTAATGAATGAAATTTTAGATTTTTGGTTTGGTCGATCGCACTCTCCTGAGTTTGGCAAAGTTCACAAGAAATGGTTTGAGAAAAATACGGATTTTGATGCAGAAGTGCGAGCGAACTTTCTGTCGCAATACGAACTAGCCGCCTCCGGCAAACTAGACTATTGGCAAGATTCTCCCAAAAACTGCCTAGCATTAATTTTACTCCTCGATCAGTTTCCGCGCAATATGTTTCGCGAAACGCCGAAAGCATTCGCCACAGACAGCAAAGCCTTAGCCGCCGCCCAACACGCTGTTAACAATAACTTCGATCGCGAATTGCTGCAAGTAGAAAAATGGTTTATTTACCTACCTTTTGAACACAGCGAAAACTTAGAACACCAGCAAAAATCTGTGGAACTCTTTCGCCAACTCAGCGGCGAACCCGACAGCGAATCAGTCATTGATTTCGCAATTCGGCATTTCAAAATAATCGAGCGTTTTGGCAGATTTCCCCACCGCAATCAGATTCTCGGACGCGAAACAACACCCGAAGAAGCAGAGTTTCTCAAACAACCAGGTTCGAGATTTTAAAGCGCGATCGCAAAACTTTTAGGTTATTTGCCCTAAAAACTAGAAAATGCTATAGTTATATCAAATCCGGTAGCATCCCAATTGTAAAATCGAGTCAGATCAAATCCGCGCTTCATCGTCCTGTATTCATCACTCTCTTGTCTTCCTCTGTGTTCTCTGCGCTCTCTGTGGTTAAATCATTCCCATGCAACCGGAAACGATATTAAGAGGAATACCCCACTGACTTTAAAACAAAAAGCACAGACTGCAATTGATATAAAAAATAGCGATTTTCGGCTAACATTTACAATTTCAAATCAAATCAGCTACTAAAGTTATCATTTTACGAACTGTCGGATTTAAATCGCGAAACTGCGGAAGCAGATAGGTTATTAATTTTTCAAAAAGTTTCCGGTGAATCTCAACTTAGTAAGGTTGGAAGCTGACTAAAAAATCAGATTCCCGACTTCTTGAAAAAGTCGGTATCTAATCGATCGCCCTTTTTTCACCCGCGATACTGAACCCGATAAATCCGGTTATTCGCTTCCTCAGTAAACAGCAAACTCCCATCAGGTAAAACCAGCAAACCAACCGGCCGCCCCCAAGTTTTCGGGCCAGAAGGATCGGTGAGAAAACCAGTCAAAAAATCCTCATAATAGCCTTCAGGTCGTCCGGTAGCCGCATTAAAAGGTACAAACACAATTTTGTAACCAGTTCCTGCGTTGCGGTTCCAACTGCCGCGAAACGCCACAAACGCACCGTTAAAAAATCTTTTGGGAAACCTTTTGCCGTCATAAAACTGAAGTCCCAAAGCTGCCGAGTGCGCCTGAAACAGTACGTCTGGCATCAATGTTTTGGCCGCTAAATCAGGTCGATCGCTCTTGCCGTTTCTGGAGTGGCGCGGGTCGAGCAAATTCGGCTTAAAATAAGCATAAGGCCAGCCGTAAAACTCGCCTTTACGAATTCTTGTCAAGTAATCCGGTACCAAATCATCTCCCAAACCGTCGCGTTCGTTGACTGTGGTGTAGAGTTGATTAGTTTTGGGGTGAAAATCCAATCCCACGGGATTTCGCAAACCGGAAGCAAATGTTTGCTGGTTGGTGCCGTCCAAATTCATCACTTGCACAGACGCCCTCGGCAGCGGTTCGGAGTTGGCATTAGACTGGGAACCAACTGATACAAACAACTGGCGTTGGTCTGGGGAAGCGACAACGTTTCGCGTCCAGTGTTGATTGTAGCCACCGCCCGGTAAATCGGCAATTTTTTCCCCTGTTCCAGTTAATTGTTCCTGCCCTTTTGTGTAGGGAAACCGGCGGACTTCTGCGGTATTTCCCAGGAAAAAATAGCGATCGGCAAAAGCCATCCCAAAGGGAATATTTAAATTGTTTTGGGCGCTAGCAAAAGTCTTGCGAACCTCAGCAACACCGTCGCCGTTACCATCCCGCAATAGCGTAATCCGATTCTGCCGGGTTTCTGTTACCAAAACATCCCCAGTCGGCGTCAAAGCCAGCCATCGGGGAGCGTCTAAATTGTCAGCAAAAACGTTGACCACAAAGCCGGGAGGCACTCGCAGCACTGGCGATGGGGGAATCGGTATTACTTGAGCAGGTTTCGAGGCGCTTTCGGTGGCTCCTGGCTGCGGCAAAGATGTTGCCACAATGCCGATGGGCTGCGGGGAAAGCGGTTTGGTCGGTACAATTTGATTTGTCCGACCATTTGTCAGCGGTGCAGGGGAGGGAATTTGCGACAGCGGACTTGGCTGGGGAACAGAAGTGGCTGTGGCATCTGTAGCTCGATCGCACCCAATCAACGGCAGCAGCAGAATTAGCAACAGGAAACGCAGGTAAGACATAGCAGCGGTTTCTCCACAATTGCTCGACAATTCTTTGATTTTAGCTGCTATTAAACAGCGAAGCCACCGCGCGCGGTGACTTATTCCGTTTAAAAACCTAGTTCTACCAAAGTCCTCTCACAGGAGCCGGACGGGGAGCCGGAATTGGACGGGGAGCCGGCATCGGAGCTGGAGCCGGACGGGTTATTGGACGGGGAGCGGGAGCCGGAAGCATTGGTGGCGGTTCAGGGGCCGGACGCGGTGCTACGGCGGCGGGACGAACAACCGTTGTAGCTACCACCTTGTAGTCGGGGATCACGGCGATATTTTGCACCATATCTCCGGCTAGCAAGACTCTGACTTTCATTCCCGGTACCAGGCCAATAATTTTCAGGACGCATTTTTGAATCCTGAGAGTCCTGTACCGCGAATTTTCTGGGCGAATGGTTACTACGTCGCCGACAATACTTTTGACAAAACCGGTCAGAGTTTGAGTGTTTGCTGTGTTGGTAGTCTGGGTTTGGGCTATTTGAGTTGGAGGGTTAGCCATCACCGGATGCACTGAGACAGCCGACATTAGCACCGACAGGGTTGCACCTGTCAATAATTTGATTTTCTGAAGACGCATTGAAACCTCACATTAACTACTATTCTGGGTTGGGTTTGCTTCCGCTGCGCGAAAATCCCAACCTCTACACCTAATCCAGTTTAATCCCCGGAGTAGGAAATTTATAACAATATTACAAAAGATTATCGAATAACTTATTAGCGACTGAATTTTATATCAAAAGTTCCCGATTTACCATAAGTTCAGCACTTGGTATCTCTCTTTGTGCAGGCGTGATATATTGAGTTTGTTCGATCGACCGTTTCCGTTTTTTTAGGCCCACCTAACTGTCGCTCCCGGGCAGGAAAATCGGCAAAAAGACAGATTGCGCTTGCCGGATTCAGCAGTGCCACAGTTTTAATTGTCGATCGCCAGTCTGCCACAGCTAAAAAATCAAAATTAGTCCCAGGTAAAATTAAATCATGGGTTTGCAGGATTTACGCATCATAATTATGTCCGGCAGCTCGATCGCAAAAACAGTTCGTAGGACGGACTTTACTTCGTCCTAAATTGCGGACTAAAGTCCTCACTACCAACCTTTTTTGCGATCGTTAAACAAGTTATAATTTGTGAAATGGAAACAAAAAACTGGGGCGCATTTACAGTCAAAAATTCAGCTCGAAAATTTGCATATCGGGTGCAGTTGGCGGATAATTGGATAGCAGCTTTGTAGCAATTTCTAGTGAGGAGTTAAGCGAACAAAAAATGGTGAACAGCAAATTTTTATTTAACAAGTTAATTGTGCTGAGTTTGAGTGCGGCGGCGCTGTCTGTAGCCTTACAGCAGCAGGCGACTGCCCAATCTGTTGCAAATCCAAGCAATAGTGCCGCCACTGAGCGCTCAAAATCTGAGGTAAAATTGCCGAATCTCGCAGCCCCAGAACTGCCGCCCCTGGGCGAATCTTTGCAGTTTATTCCCCAGGAACCAAAGGCTGTAGAAAATCCCGTTGAGGAAGTCCGTTTAGTGCTGAGATTGCGAGAACGCCGCGTCTATGTTTACCGCAAAAATAAGGTGCAAGCGAGTTTCCCGGTTGCTGTCGGGAAACAGGGCTGGGAAACTCCCACGGGCAGCTTTAAAGTCATGCAAATGATTAAAGATCCTGTTTGGGAACATCCTTGGACGGGAGAACTTGTACCCGCAGGGCCCGACAATCCGCTGGGGAGTAGGTGGATCGGGTTTTGGACTGATGGTAAGAATGTGATCGGTTTTCACGGGACTCCGACTCTAGAGTCGATCGGGCGAGCGGCTTCTCACGGTTGTGTCAGAATGTTCGACAAAGATGCCCAAGCTTTATTTGAGAAAGTCGCAGTTGGTACGTCTGTGATTGTTGAGAAGTAATCGTAGTTTCCGTAGGGGCGGTGCCAAGAGTGCCCGCCCTGATTTTTCAAGATTACGAATATCAAATAGATTGCTGGTATTTTTCCAGCAATTCTGGGATGTAATCGTAGCCATCAACGCCGATCGCCGGAACGATCTTCGATCGGCTTTTGGCCAAAGATTCTTTAAAAGCTTCAGGCCCCATTTGTCCCCGCAAAATTGTCAGCAAACCAGCCGATTGCCGCCACTCCACCGCCCCAATTTGCTCCAAAGTATACATCCCCAAACAGCCAGCAAATATCGCTTGTTCTAGTTCATTCAAGCTGTAATAAGCTTGAGCCAAATAAGCCAAATTCAGACCTTGCAAATACAAATCGCCCGAAAATTGGGCAGCTTGCCAACCTTCAATCAAATACTCGATCGCACCTGCGGGATTTTCCAGAGCAATTTTAGCAATTCCGAGGCTGCTAGAGCAAAAAGCTTGACTTTGGCGATCGCCCAATTTTTCTGACAACAACAAACCTTGCTCCAAATAGCCGATCGCACTCTCATAAACCTCCGGTTCCACCTCCTCCAACTGCCGCGCCTGAAACACTTCGCTGTAGCCCAAATTAGCCAGGGCATTTGCCTCACCTTGCCGCTCTCCCGCTTGTCGTGCCATAATTAAAGCCCGCTGGCTGTAATTAATCGCTTCCTGATAATTTTTTTGAGCAACATAGTTGCGGCTGATGTGATTGAGATTAGCAACTTCGCAAGCTTTATCTCCTTCGAGACGGGCAATTTCCAGCGATTGTTTGTGCAGTAAGATCGATCGCTCGTAGGCCCCCGCCGCCTGCATCGAATAACCCAAAAGCGTCAGAATCCGAGCTTTCGCTTGAGTACCTTCAACACGGCGCAGCGGTTCGTCTAAATAATCCAAAGTATGGCGCAGAGCTTTACCGTCAAACGAAGCAAAAATCCCCCCGTAAAGCGGAAAGTATTCCCGCACAGAAAAAGCGCGCAAAATTTGCAAAGTTACTTGAAAACAAGCATTAGCCAACTGTTCCCCGCTCTTAGTAGAATTATTAAACCCACTAGCTAGCTGGCTCCAAATTACCGCAAAAGTAATGTAAGTAGAAATTGAAGCTTTTGTGGACACCTTGGAATCGTAAACTTGCTTGTCAAACCATGTCGCCAAAGCCCGTTGCAAACACTGCAAAATAATCGCCAATTCCACCAATGTACCAATTTCTACATTAGATTGCTTGGCTGCAAATTCAACTATAGATTCACCGATTGAAATAGTCTGCAAAAGAGCATGAGGCCAAGGACTGTTAACCTTTTTTGCCCAAAAAGCCCAAGGCCCATTTTGTTCGGGACTGCCAGCGAATCCTAGCTGCTGCGGCTGATAAATCCAACCGACGAGTTCCGGTTCCAACCGCTGCCAAGATTCTAAACCTTTGGCAATACCGGCGGTAATTTGCTGCAAATCTCGCTCGGTTTCGGGATTAGTTGTTTGCAGCATTTGTTGGTGCAGGGATTTTGCTAATTGCTGCAATTGAGCGAGAGTCAGCGGATGTTCTTTATTGGGATCGATTACTTGCAATAAGGCGAGGAGGCGACTGTTAGATTCGGCGGTAATAATTTGTTGGATGGATGATGCGATTTCGCGATCGACTCGGTTATCTTTCTGCCAGCGCTCCCACTCTCCTTGGATAGTTTTTAGCGCTCTGAGGCTGCGATTTCCCTTTGCTTGTTTGATTTCGTCTTTTTCATTTCTTAGCAGGTTTTCGGTAGCGTCAAGGCGTTCGCCGAAACAGCGTTCAAAGATTTCGCCGGTGCCGGCAGCAATGTCTTGCACCAGCATTTGATAAACTTGTTCTTTCGAGCGAATTTGACCTTTGAGGGTGATTTCGACAATTTTATCGATCAGTGCTAGGTAGCGATCGCGCAATGAGGTAGATTCTGGCATAATTTATTTTTAGTTAATAAGTTTTTATTGAGACAGCAGACAGTATTGCAGGCTGCTACTTCATTTTACAGCTCGTCTGGATTAATGCCCATTGCTCGCAGGCGATCGGCCAATTGATTTGCCCGATACTTTTCCGATTCAGCACGCTGTCTTTCCGATTCAGCCCGCTGTCTTTCTGATTCAGCCCGCTGTCTTTCCGATTCAGCTTGCTGTCTTTCAATTTGAGCTTGTTGCCTTTCAAATTCGGCTCGTTGGCTTTCCAATTCAGCTCGTTGGCTTTCCAATTGAGCTCGCTGTCTTTCAAATTCTTCAGGAGTCAGAACCAAATTCCCATTAATATCGTACCAGCGCAGCCACAACCTTTCATTTTGCAGGAAAGCACCTTCCCACAAACCCAAACTTAACTGTATTTCGGGTATCCAGAATCGAGAACCTGTTAACAATTGTTCGCGGTAACGGTTGCCAATTAAGCGAAATACTCTCAATTGGTTGTTGTATTTGCTAAACACAAAATAATAGGGAATCTGCAAAATTCTCTCGTAAACCTGCCACTTAGTCGGCGGTTTGTTTGGTGCCGATTCTGTCAGCCCCAAATCTTCATCTTCCGTACCGGGTGACAGAAATTCGATCGCAATTAAAGGATTGACTGCTTCGTCCCAAATCACGTAACTTTGGCGCAAGTCTCTGTCTTGGTAAAATCTCGAAACGCCCACAACTAAGTACCAATCTGGTCTTTTGTACCAATTGAGATGGTTGGAGTCGTAGTATAGATTGAGATCGCTGGCCGAAAATACGCGATCGGGCGGATAATTGGGGGGAATGCAGCTATCGCACAAAAGTTGTGCTTGCCACCGGTGATATTCGTCAGGCAAACCGGGTTCCTCCGGGTCTTCACTAGGTAGATCGTACATCGTCGGCAGCACTTTTGTTGGGGAAGATTGCGGATCTGGTACGTGCATCGTCATAAGATTTCCCTGGCGAGACGGCTTGAGGAGATTGAGGCGGTACGGCAATGAAGACATTATAGCGGTTTTCCATTTCTGCGGAGTGCTGCAAATGGCGATCGCGCGATCGGGAAATCTCGAATTTAGGGCGACAATCGTATCTTCCCAAACCAACCAAAATTTATTTACGTGTAACTTTAGGTGGGAATTTTGATATATGAATCCGGCATTTAATTCTGCTGGTGAATAGCAAAAAAACGGCACTAAATTTCTTTAATAACTGCTGCATCGTAATAAATCATACCGCAATCAATACAAATCTCAACGGGCGTGTTAGGAACTAGCAAGTATTTACCTTGATGCCTGTAAAGGTAATTGATTTTACGTTCTTCATAACTGTTACTACCAGGTATTGCATCGGATTTCTCCCCTGAGTTTATCCTCCTTATCCCGGATTTCGGATTCTCAATCGACCTAATTCATTAGACAAGCTTGAATATCTTCTCTTTCTAGCCACGAATAGCCTTCGAGAATCGTTTCAGGAATGTCGCCAGCCGCTAACATTCCTAGAATATGCTCAACTGCCAGTCGGCGACCCCGGATAATCGGTTTGCCGTTAAATATTTTGGGGTTTACGGTGATTCGTTCTAAAAGTTTTTAAGCATCCATAATTTGAGGCATAATTAGATAATCACTATTCTATCATATTTGATGATTGGCGAACCACTTACCTTATCACAAAGCAATCCCGTCTTAGAAGCCCAAGGATTAACTCGCCGCTTTGGCGGTTTAGTGGCTGTAAATGACGTATCTTTCACAGTTCAAAAACACGAAATTTTTGGATTGATCGGCCCTAACGGCGCTGGCAAGACTACTCTGTTTAATGTAATGACTGGACTGATACCTGCTTCTGCTGGCAATCTAATTTATCAAGACGAAAATATTTCTAAATTGCGGCCTTATCAAATTGCGAATAAAGGTATTGCCAGAACATTTCAAAATATTAGGTTGTTTGGCGAACTTTCTGTGTTGGATAATGTGGCGATCGCCCGACACATCCACAGCCGATCGCCAAATCCGGTTTTATCGCTCCTAGCGGGGATTTTAGCCTTACCAGAGTCTAACGCAAGGGAGCGCCAAACCCAGCGGAAAGCGCGGGAATTGTTGGATTTGGTCGGTTTGGGCGATCGCGCGGCCGAACCAGCCAAAAACCTGCCCTACGGCGACCAGAGGCGCTTAGAAATTGCCCGCGCCTTAGCCCTAGAACCGACAATATTGCTGTTAGATGAACCGGCGGCGGGGATGAATCCCAGTGAAAAGCACAAGTTAAGTGAATTTATCCGGGAAGTGCGGGAACAATTCAATTTAACTGTAATATTGATCGAGCATCACGTACCGCTGGTGATGGGATTGTGCGATCGAATTGCGGTTTTTAATTTTGGTCAGCTTATTGCTTTGGGCGAACCTGCTGTCGTCAGGAATAATCCTGCTGTAATTGAGGCTTATTTGGGAGATTAAAAATAAAAAATTCAACCGGTTTCACTGGTTCCAAGGCTCTGCCTTAGAACCGATATCTAGAGGCTCTGCCTCGTTTAGTAACAGGAAAAATCGAGGCAGAGCCTCGCTTATCTGCGTTACCAGGCAGAGCCTTGGAACGAGTAAACGAGTAAGATTATCAACAAATCAAGTTACAAAAAATGCACCTAACCCCACTAAAAACTACCGAAAATATCCTCTTAGAACTCAAGAATCTCTGTGTAAATTACGGCGGAATTCAAGCCCTGCAAAATATTCATCTGACAATTAATGCAGGCGAAGTTGTCAGCCTCATCGGTGCTAACGGTGCGGGAAAAAGTACCGCACTCAGGGCTATTTCTAAAATAGTTAATTTGCGCCAAGGACAAATTATCTATAACGGCCGCGATATCAGCCGCCGCCAAGCCCACGAAGTGGTGAAATTGGGCATCGCCCACAGTCCCGAAGGGCGCAGGGTTTTGACGCAGCAAACAGTCTTAGCTAACTTGGAATTGGGGGCTTACGTGCGATCGGACTTTGCGGCAGTCAAAGCCGATTTAGCCCGCCAATTCGAGATATTTCCGCGCTTAGCAGAAAGGCGCACTCAACTAGCTGGAACTCTCAGCGGGGGCGAACAGCAAATGCTGGCGATCGCCCGCGCTCTGATGTCGCGCCCCAAACTGCTATTATTAGACGAACCCAGTTTAGGCCTAGCACCGGCGATCGTCAAAGAAATTTTCACAATTATTCAAAACCTGCGCTCCACGGGCGTTACAATTCTATTGGTAGAACAAAACGCGAATTTAGCACTGCAAATTGCCGATCGGGCTTACGTACTAGAAGCTGGTAAAATTACCCTCACAGGTATAGGATTGGACTTGCTAAACGACGAGCGAATCAGGAGCGCATATTTAGGTTGACTTGGTTAATCTTTGGAATTCTTACCGCTTTTTTTGAAGCAATAAAAGACGTTTTCAGCAAGCACAACCTGAAAAAAAACGATGAATACGTAGTAGCTTGGTCGCTAGCATCTTTTTCAGCCGTATTTTTAACTCCCTTGCTATTTTTCATAGAAATACCCCAATTAAATCCGCAACTAAACCCGCAATTTTGGATAGCTTTGTCAATCGGAGGAAGCATCAACGCAGTCACAGCTATCCTCTACATAAAAGCCATCAAACTCTCGGACTTATCCCTCACCGTCCCGTTAGTAGCTTTGACACCCTTATTCATGCTGCTAACCTCACCGTTAATTGTCGGCGAATATCCCAATCTTTTTGATTATATCGGAATTTTTCTCATAGTCACAGGCTCCTATCTATTAAACATTAAAGAAAAATCTCAAGGATACCTAGCGCCCTTCAAAGCATTGCTGCACCAGCCCGGGCCAAAATTAATGTTAATCGTAGCATTTCTCTGGAGTATCACATCAAACTTTGATAAAATAGGCGTGCAGAACTCCTCCCCAATTTTTTGGTTGTTCTCTTTATTTACGACTATGAGTCTTTTATTGCTACCAGTTTTACTCAACAAAACCCCTAACCCCAGCCGCAAAATCATCAAACACTTACCGCTGCTAGCAACCATGGGTTTTTTCAATGCTTTAGGAGTCATTTTTCAGATGCAAGCTTTAACAATGACTTTAGTCGTGCAAGTAATAGCAGTTAAACGTACCAGCGTATTAATGGGTGTACTGTTCGGTCATTTCATTTTCAAAGAAAAAGATATCCAGCAAAGATTGTTAGGATCTGCTATCATGATTGTGGGAGTTTTCTTGATCACATTATGAATTTTATATATTCGTAGTGCGGAATTCATTCCGCTCCAAATACGATAACTAAAGTCCTCACTACAAACATCTTTTTTCGTGTAATACTTAAGTAAGAGCTTTTGTATCTAAAAATTGTAAAAATTTAACTTATTATAGAGGAAAAAATAATGCACAAAATAGCAGCCACACCCGGAGGTTGGAACCCTCAAGCAGAAGGAGTAATTTTTATTCAACAAACCCCAGCACCAATAGTATTTATTAGTGCTGCTGACACCGACATTCAAACACTCGCGGCCGCCTCCTCCAAAATGCCGCCAGAATTCCCCAAAGTGCGCGCCGTAAACTTGCTTCAATTGCAGCAACAATTAACCATAGATACCTATGCAGAGGAAATTTTAGAACAGGCGGAGGTGATAATTTTAAGACTATTAGGCGGGCGTTCCTATTGGTCTTACGGATTAGAAATTCTGCGGGAAACGGCGCAGAAAACTAATGCAGCATTGATTGTGATGCCCGGTGAAAACAGTCCAGACCCCGATTTAATCAGCCATTCCAATGTATCGCTGTCAGCAGTCGATAGACTGTGGCGCTACTTCACCGAAGGCGGAGTTCAAAATTTTGTTAACGCCCTCAAATTTACCGCCGATACTTGTTTGAAAACTGCTTACAATCCGCCTCTTCCTCAAACAGTTTCCCGCGTTGGAATTTACGATTGGCGGGGAGGCGGTGAAGCGTGTTTAGAGATTTTACAACCAGATGCAGAACCCCCTAAATCCCCCTTATTAAGGGAGACTTTGAGTGCTTCCGGCTCCCCCCTTAATAAGGGGGGCTGGGGGGGGGTTCCAGATTTACCATCACAAACTAAAGTCGGGATTTTATTTTATCGCGCTCATTACTTATCAGGAAATCTCGCACCTATTGATGCACTTTGTCAAGCTTTAACAGAGCGAAACTTAGTGCCAGTTCCCGTGTTTGTATCTTCGCTGCGGGAACCAGATTTGCAAATAGAATTGCTGGAACATTTTCAACCCAAAGACTCAGAACCAATTCAATTACTCATCAATACAACAAGTTTTGCAGTCTCCGGTTTCAGCAGTCCAGAACCCGAACAAAACAGTTTAAAATCCTTAGATGTTCCTGTATTGCAAGCAATCTTCAGCGGTGGCGGTTTGGAACAGTGGGAAACACAATTACAAGGACTTTCGCCCCGCGATGTGGCGATGAATGTAGCATTGCCAGAAGTAGACGGAAAAATCATTACGAGGGCTGTTTCTTTTAAAGCCGTACAGACTTGGAACGATGAATTAGAAACAGATGTGGTAGGCTATGTCGCAGCGGACGATCGCATTTCATTTGTAGCAGATTTAACCGCGAATTGGGTAAAAATGAAACAAACCCCAGCCGCCAACAGACGCATCGCCATTATTCTCGCCAATTATCCCACCCGCAACGCCAGATTAGCCAACGGAGTCGGCTTAGATACGCCCGCTAGCTGTGTCGAAATCCTCAAAGCGATGCAGCAAGCCGGTTATCTAGTTGAAAATATCCCCCCTAGCGGTAATGAGTTAATTGAACTCCTGACTTCTGGCGTGACAAATGACCCGGAAGGACGCGAATTACAGCCTGTTCGTCAATCTTTGGATTTAGCAGAATATCAAAAATACTTTGCTAGTTTGCCGCAGGAAGTACAGGATGGAATTTGCAATAGATGGGGGTTGGCAGAAGGTCATACACAAGGTAGGGACACGGCAATGCCGTGTCCCTACTTTCCGATTCCGGGGATTCAGTTTGGCAATGTGTTTGTGGGAATTCAACCATCGCGCGGATATGAAATTGACCCGAGTTTGAACTATCACGCACCGGATTTAGAACCTACCCACAATTATCTAGCTTACTATTACTGGCTGCGAGAAAAATTAGGAATTGATGCGATAATTCATGCGGGAAAACACGGCAATTTAGAATGGCTTCCCGGTAAAAGTATTGCACTATCTAACAAATGTTATCCCGAAGTAGCATTAGGCGCGATGCCGAATTTTTATCCCTTCATTGTCAACGATCCGGGGGAGGGTTCCCAGGCAAAAAGACGATCGCAAGCCGCGATAATCGACCACCTGACCCCGCCGATGACTCGCGCCGAACTTTACGGGCCCTTGCAGCAATTAGAAGCCTTAATCGACGAATATTGCGAAGCCCAAAGCTTAGATCCGTCTCGATTACCGATGATTCGCGATCGCATTGTAGCCCTCACCAACCAGGAAAACTTAGATAAAGACTTAGGAATCCAGCTAAATAAATCAGAATTTACCGAATTTATCACCCGTACCGACGGCTATCTTTGCGAACTCAAAGAATCGCAAATTCGCGACGGATTGCACATTTTTGGTCAATGTCCCCAAGGGCGACAGTTGAGAGATTTGATAATTGCGATCGCCCGCCATCCCACCAACGCGCGATCGGGCATAACCCGCGCCCTAGCTGAAGACTCAGGCTACGATTTCGACCCCTTAACAGCCGATCCAACGTCGATAATTCAGAACCGTACAGCGGGCGATTTAACAGCAGAACTCGAAGAAAAAGCCGCTGAATTAGTAGATAATTTAATCGAAAATATCCGCGTTTCTCCGCGCTTATCTGCCGTTGCTAATTTGGAAATTGGAGAAGCGACCCAACTAGAATTAGACTGGATCGAAAACTATCTTTTGCCTTTACTCCTCCAAACAAACCAAGAAATTACTAACCTGTTGCGCGGACTAGATGGGCGGCACATTCCCAGCGGCGCATCCGGCGCGCCCACTCGCGGCAGACCCGATGTATTGCCCACCGGTCGCAATTTTTACTCCGTAGATATCCGTGCCATACCAACAGAAACCGCCTGGAGAGTTGGTCGAGTTGCTGCGGAAACTTTAATCGAAAGATACACTCAAGAAAACGGCGAATATCCGAAAACTTTGGGTTTGTCAGTGTGGGGAACATCCACCATGCGGACGGGGGGAGATGACATCGCCGAAGCCTTAGCACTAATCGGAGTTCAACCGATTTGGGATGGGCCTTCGCGCCGGGTTGTAGATTTTGAAATATTGCCTGTTGCTGTTTTGGGGCGGCCGCGCGTTGATGTTACTTTGCGAATTTCTGGTTTTTTCCGCGATGCTTTTTTTAATTTAATTGATTTGTTTGACAGTGCGGTAAAAGCTGTAGCAAATTTAGAAGAACCTGCCGAAGATAATCCTTTAGCAGCGCAAGTTAAACAAGAGATTTTGGATTGGGAAGCGGCGGGTTTGAGTCGGGAAGATGCAGAAGTGCGATCGAAATTTCGAGTCTTTGGTTCAAAACCGGGGGCTTACGGCGCGGGACTTCAAGGCATAATTGAAGCTCAAAACTGGACAGGCGACGGCGATTTAGCAAAAGCTTACATTAATTGGAGCAGTTACGCCTATACTTCCTCTAGTTCCTCAAATTTGCAGGGAGATGTTGCAGGAGTTAAACAAAGTGAATGGGGATGTTGTGCACCGGAAGCATTTGAAAAACGCCTCGGCGAAATGCAAATAGTTCTGCAAAACCAAGACAACCGCGAACACGACATCCTCGACTCCGACGATTATTATCAATTCCAAGGCGGAATGACGGCGGCAATTCGCAATTTGCAAGGCAAAAATCCTGAAACCTATTTCGGTGATAATTCGATTCCAGAAAATCCGAAAGTGCGAAAACTGAAAGAAGAAATAGCGCGGGTTTATCGCAGCAGGGCGGTAAATCCGAAATGGATTGAAGGGGCGATGCGCCACGGTTATAAAGGTGCTTTTGAAATTGCGGCAACGGTGGATTTTTTGTTTGCTTACGATGCGACGGCAAATTGTGTAGAAGATTTTATGTATGAAGGAATTGCAGAGGCTTACATTTTTGATGAAAAAGTGCAGGGATTTATCCAAGAAAACAATCCTTGGGCGCTGCGGGATATGGCGGAGAGATTGTTAGAAGCTCGCCAGCGGGGATTGTGGCAGAGTGCTAATCAGGATACTCTTGATAAATTGCGATCGATCGCCCTGCAAGCCGAAGCAGTCATCGAATCTCAGACAGAAATACGCAATTAAAGGCGCGATCGCACCGAGAGAATTTTGACTGTTTGCGGTAATATCTACTAATGTTTCGCCAACGGTGAAAGCTGTATGATTCGCCGCTATATTGCTATCCTGAGCACTAACATCTTAAAACTTACCTGCGCCGCCGCAGCCGCGATCGCCCTAACAGCCGGATGTTCGCAGCCCAACCCGCCCAAAAACTCCGGGGCATCTCACACCACCGAACCGGCAGCCCTAGCAGAGCCGCCAAGCTCTGTGTTGGCTCGAAACCCCAACAAAACCCAAAAATCCCTCAGCGCTGCTTCCTGCACCCAAAACGACCCATTTGCGGAGTCAATTAGCTTTGCCACCCAAGCTTCTAATTTGGCTCAATCAGCCAATTCCAAAGAAGACTGGGACGAAGTAGCAGCCCTGTGGGTGCAAGCCGTCGCTTGGATGCAAGCGGTTCCCCCCGGCAGTCCCCGGCGGGCGTTTGCCGAGAAAAAAGTCATCGAGTACACAAAAAACCTGGTGTATTCGCAACAGCAAGCGGGCCGGGCCCGATCGCAAGCCGCCAGTACAGTTAGTTTCAGCAGCGATTTGCTCAACGAACAACTAGAACTTTACCTATCCTACGTTGCGACTGTCGGGCCGCCAGATGTTTTGATTGTCGGCAGTTCCCGCGCCTTGCAAGGCGTCGATCCCAAACAGCTAAAACAAGCTTTGGCGGGTAACGGGCGTCCGGGCTTAAAAATATTTAATTTTGCAATCAACGGCGCAACTGCACAAGTAGTTGACTTTCAACTGCGGCGGCTGTTGAAGCCGGATTATTTGCCTCAAATGATTGTCTGGGCCGACGGCGTGCGGGCATTTAACAGCGGCCGGGACGATCGCACTTTTAATTCAATCGTCGATTCACAAGGCAGCCAACTTTTAGCAACAGGCATTCGTCCCAAACTCCCGTCTGGTGAACCCAACGTGATTCCCCGATGTTACAAATTCCCGCAGCCCTGTGGTGGTGGTGGCGGCGGTGGCGGCGATGGTATTTTCCGCAGAGCTCAGGCAGGAGGCGGGGAAGAGGCGAGCCCCACAATCAAATTCCTCTCTGGTGGAACGGAAATCTTGCCCGTTGTCTATGATGCAGCGCAGCCGACAACAGTAGCAAGCAGACAAGTCAGCGCACCGGCAAATGCGATCGACTCCAACGGATTCATGGCCCTATCGGCGCGCTACAATCCCAACACCTATTATCAAGAACGCCCCTACGTTTCAGGTATGTACGATCGCGACTACGAAAACTTCAACCTCGGCGGAAAACAAGCAGCAGCCTTTAACTCAGTCGTAGCATTTACCAAAACGCGCAAAATCCCCCTAATTTTCGTCAATTTGCCCCTAACCGACGACTACTTAGATCCCGCGCGACTGCAGGCAGAACAGCAGTTCCGGCAGCGAATGCAGCAACTCTCGCAGCAACAAGGCTTCGCTTTCCGCGACTTGTCCCAGCGGTGGCCCGGCCGCAACGACTTTTTTTTCGATCCAAGCCACCTCAACCGTTTTGGGGCGATCGCCGTTTCTCGCCTGCTAGCATCCGATACCAGCATTATCTGGCCGCGCCCCAAATCCCGAATCAACGACGGGTGAAGGAAGAGGGAAGAGGGAAGAGGGAAGAGGGAAGATGGAAGATGGAAGGCTCTCTTGGATTCGTGGTGAAAACTGTATTTTACAGCACAAAATCTTGGCAATCTAATCGCCCAAACCCTTACCCTGAGAGATATAAGCTAGATAGATCGTTGGATGGCCAGAAGAGCCGACTAACACATTCAGGCAGGTTGAAATATAGACTATAACGGTATTATGTACCTGAGAAATCTAATTTTTATTGATGTACTCTAATTATCAAAGTGCTTCAGATAGATAAAAAGCCATTAGTAGTCTCAGTATAATTTACTGAAAAATGGGAAATACTGAGTATTGAATTGGTAGTTTTGACAGTTTGCTAACCAGTAGTTTTACAGAGGGCAATAACAAAAAAATTAAGTTACAATTTTTTCAGGTTATAACAGTGCCTCTACTCTTTTTTATAACCCACATTCGGCACGTCAATTTGTAGTATGCTAAGTAATACGACAATTGTGAGTTATTTAAAGTTTTGTTTGCGTACAAATACTTAGGTTCTTCTGTTTTTATGTTTGCAAAACTACCAACAAATGTAATAATTACATATTACATCTTGAAGTGCGGAAGGTGGGTTATAAAGTCCCAGTCGCCATCGCATCACCCTGATTTCAATTGACTGATTGCCATTGATTTTAGGAGGCTCTAAGAAATTTATGGTTAGGGATAAACCCCCATTCATTTTTTTTGAAGAGATTGAACTCGGCTATAGCTAAATTTAACTACTCACTTTTTGTTGACAGGAGAATTGAGATGAAAGACCTTCTTCGTATAATTGAAAAAAAGAATCAGGAATTTGCTCAATTGCCGTTTTTCGAGTATATGAAAGATGAAAGTGTTGAACCTCGGCAAAAACTGGCATTTGCGCCAGTGATTACCCCACTGGCATTGGAGTTTAGCGAGTTGTGCAAGCGGGTTTTGCGACAGGAGCCCACGACAAACAAGATTCAAGAAATAGTGAATCGGCACACTCATGAAGAACATTTTCATTGGCAATGGCTGCTGGAAGACATGGAGAAGATGGGCATAAATTATTCCATGCCGTTCAGCGATGTTGTACGATTCATTTGGAGCGATCACACCAAGGTATCTCGCTCCATGCTTCCTCTGTTTGAACGCTACACCTACCAAGCCGATCCGATCGTGAAGCTGGTGGCGATCGAGGTTTCTGAAGTCACAGCCAATGTTTTTTTCGGGGCAACCAATCCGGTGGCAATGCAACTGCAAGCGATGACTGGACATGAGTTCCGCTATTTTGGTATGTGTCACAATCACATTGAAAATACCCACACGCTCCATACTCCAGCCTCTTTGCAAGCCATCAGAGAAATTGAAGTGTCAGAGGAGATTCGCCAACAAGCGATGGAGTTGATTGATGTCGCCTTTGACTATTTTGCAGAACTAATCAATGAATTTTTGGTTTACAACAAAACTCATTCCTACGAAAATCCGTTTGGCAAAGCGGCTCTTTCAGATCGCTCGTTGAGCGCCGTCTAATTTATTGCCATTGGTCAGTTGTTGTAGCGATGGTAGAGGGGATAACGCTTCTCTTCTACCATCGTTTTTCATTAGTATTATGTTTGTTACAAAGTCTCTCTTGGATTGGTGGTGCAAACTGTACTGTATTGCACAGGACAAAATATTCGGAATCGAATCGCCCAATTCCTTACCATGAGGCATATAATCTATATAAAGCACCGGATAGCTAGGAGAGCCAGATGGAAGATGGGGAAATGCAGTCATAATAATATTTCTTCCCGGCTTTCTCCTTACCAGGCACATCCGGGTAACGCAGCTCCACAGGCTCTGCCTCGCAATGCTCAAAAATAGTTTAAAATCTAACCTGATGTCCAAAACCAATTTGTGCGATCGAACATTTTAAGATATTTCAATCAGCCTAAAATCTCACAATCAAAAATCCAAAATCCATAGATTGTGAGTTCACTCTAAAATCTCACAATCCAAAATCCAAAATCTAAAATAGATAGGTTGTGCAACTAAAACAAGTAATTATCGCCCACAAAGCCCGAGACATCATGAGCCAGCGGTGGGCAGAACAATGCGCCCGCCAGTTAGAAAGTCGCGGGTGTCAAGTTTTGATGGGCCCTAGCGGCGCGAAAGATAATCCGTATCCGGTGTTTTTAGCTTCTAGTAACAGTCCCATAGATTTAGCCGTGGTTCTGGGGGGCGACGGTACGGCCCTGGCTGCAGCGCGGAATTTAGCTGCTGACGGCATCCCGATTTTGGCGGTGAATGTGGGGGGACATCTGGGTTTTTTAACTGAATCTTTTGATGATTTCCAGAATACTGACGAGATTTGGGACAGACTGGCCCAAGACAGATATGCTGTGCAGAAGCGGATGATGTTGCAGGCGGCAATTTTTGAGGGAAACAGAACCAATCTCGAACCCCAGAGCGATCGATTTTTAGCACTCAATGAAATGTGCATTAAACCAGCTTCTGCCGATCGAATGCCTAGCTGTATTCTAGAAATGGAAGTTGACGGCGAAGTAGTCGATCAATACCAAGGCGACGGCTTAATTGTGGCAACTCCCACCGGTTCGACTTGCTACACCGCCTCCGCCAACGGGCCGATTATTCATCCCGGAATGGATGCGATCGCAGTTACTCCAATTTGCCCTTTAAGCTTATCGAGTCGGGCTGTAGTTTTGCCGCCCGGTTCAGTCGTCAGCATTTGGCCCTTAGCAGATTACGAACTCAGTACAAAACTCTGGACAGACGGCATTTTGGGTACTGCAATTTGGCCGGGACAGCGCGTAGATGTGCGGATGGCAGACTGCGAAGCCAAGTTTATCATTTTGCGGGAAAACTATTCTTATTACGGCACTTTGAGGGAAAAACTTCAATGGGCAGGAGCTAGAATTAAGTACAGCAATAATCACCGCAATTAATCTACATTATTAATGTAGCAAATATTTGAAGTATTAAATTTTCGTTGTTAATCGGTTTTTGCTTTGAGATAAATCTTTGATTATCACTTTCCTTTGATTGCAAAAACGCAATTGTGAAAAACAATCTGCGCCTGCTATCGTTATAGAAAATTTACAATTATGGATCGTCAGCCATCAGCCCTTAACCTGCGGTGATTTCAGGATGAATTGCACCGAAACGGAAGCCGAAGTCAGAATCCTTAAGATATAGAAAAGAATCAGTTGTCAAAACAGGCAAGCGTGGTAAATTCTAACCCACACTAGGCGATCGATTAACGATATTTTCAAGAGGAGTTTAACAATGGCTGCATTAAAAGTCGGCATCAACGGATTTGGTCGCATCGGACGGTTAGTCATGCGTGCCGGCATCAAAAACCCCAACATCGAATTCGTCGGCATTAACGACTTAGTTTCGCCAGAAAACCTGGCTTATCTTTTCAAATACGACTCTACCCACGGAATTTATGACGGCGAAGTTGAAGGTAAGCCAGACGGTATCATCGTTGACGGAAAATTTATCCCCTGTACGTCAATTAGAAATCCAGCCGAATTGCCTTGGGCTAAAACAGGTGCAGATTATGTTGTAGAATCTACGGGATTGTTTACAGATTTTGAAGGCGCATCAAAACACTTGACGGCGGGAGCAAAACGAGTAATACTTTCAGCACCGACTAAAGACCCGGAAAAAGTACCAACATATCTAGTAGGCGTCAATCACCACAAATTTGATCCGGCAAAAGATACTGTGGTTTCTAATGCTAGCTGCACTACGAATTGTTTAGCACCAATTGCCAAAGTTATTAACGATAACTTCGGTTTGGAAGAAGGTTTAATGACTACTGTTCACGCGATGACTGCTACTCAGCCTACTGTAGATGGGCCAAGCCAAAAAGATTGGCGGGGAGGACGAGGCGCGGCTCAAAATATTATTCCATCTTCGACTGGTGCGGCGAAAGCTGTTACTTTGGTATTGCCGGAATTGAAGGGAAAATTGACGGGAATGGCTTTGCGAGTGCCAACTCCTGACGTTTCTGTGGTGGATCTTACTTTTAAAACGAGTAAGGAAACTAGCTACAAAGAAATTTGTGAGGCTATGAAAAAAGCCTCGGAGGGCGAACTGAAAGGCATTCTTGGATATACTGAGGATGCGGTGGTTTCGACGGATTTTCGGGGCGACGCGCGATCGAGCATTTTTGATGCAGGTGCGGGACTTGAACTGAATTCTACGTTTTTTAAAGTCATTTCTTGGTATGACAACGAGTGGGGTTATTCTTGCCGCGCGATCGATTTGATGCTGTCGATGGCCGAGAAGGACGGTATTTTGAGTAAGTAGTATTGTATTGTGGTTCGGCGGGGCGATCGACTGCTAGCACTAATCAATGCAGGTTTTCCCGCGCTGAACCTACTATTTCGGTAGACCGCTATAGGTTAAATTGTTGTTATTTGCGATCGCACTTTAATCATGTCAGAATTACCGCTACTCAATCACGAAACTATTTGGGCTATCCTCAACGAAGAAATGGACGATGCTGCTGTCAACCGCTTAGTTTGGCTGTATCTGGGCTACCGCTGGGATGCCGAGACTGGGGTGTGGAATAATGAAAATGTTGCACCGGAATGGTGCCAAGATTACCCGCAACCGCCGGATTTTATCGATTCTAGGCCTGCGACGGTGAAATTGACGCGATCGACCCCTCCAGAAAACAAGCAGTTACTGAAGGAAAAATTGGGGTTTAAGGGCTATAAAATTGGGGAATTCGGGCCGAGACAGACTCGCAGGGCGACGATGGCTAATTGGTTGATGGGTTTTATGGAAGCTGGGGTGTAGATGGAACTATATTTTTTGTTGAAAAGTGCGGTAGCCAGTAGGTGTAAAATTTGCAATGTGGAATTTTGAGGCTGTCATGTAGATGCTGCAAGAGTTTGATGCCTTTCGAGCGAAAAATCGATTAGCGCGGCCCCTATTCTCTTCACCCCTCCACCTCTGCGATCTCTGCGCCCTCTGCGGTTAAATCTAAAAATTCCATCTCCCCGCTAACTATCGCGGGCCGGCGATCGTCCAGCCCGCCCCAAACCCTTCACTTCACCCAAGCCCGATGACCCATCAACGCCGCAAACGGCCGCACTCCCCGCAACTGATTTGACAGCGGCAAATGACCCCTAGGCGCGCTCAAATCCCAAATAAATTCCTGCGGGTAGCGCGTCCAATTATTCCCCTTCTTCCAGCCAATTAGCGGCCACAATTTATCCCAATTCTTGCCCGAACTCATCCAAATTTCGCGCTGCACCGAAAAGCCAAATTTACCTTCGGAATGAACTTTCCACAGCACATTCATTGTTTGCAAATCCGCCACCGGCAAACTCTCAACTTGCGTAAAATACAGCCACTTTCTTTGCAAAGCTGTGGAGCCCGCCAATTCACAAAGCTTCTCTAATGTCAAGCGATCGGCTTCTTGAAATTCCTGTAGCGCCAATAATTGTTGCAGCGGAGTGTAATCAATGTTAGAGTCCGATCGCAGTGGCACAACTCCAGTCGGAAAATTCGCCTGCAAAAACTCCGCAGCTCTCGGAGAGTCAGCACTGAAAAGAATTTGGTAAGCCTTACCCATTACCGCCGTCGGTTCCTCCGACTTGCGCTCTAATAAAAATTCCATCAATACGTCCCAACCGGCATCTGCTATGTGTTGTTGCAGCAGTTGCAGTTGAGCTTTTTCCGAACCAGACCTCAACTGAGAGCGTAGTTCGGCTGTATCGGCCGCCGAGTCTAAAGGAGAAGTAGAAATCGAGTCAGTCATGGGAAACTATCAGCTATCAGCTATCAGCTATCAGCTATTAGCTGAAGCCCTGGTTTTCCTCCATTGTACAACGGTACTGACTTCGATTCACTTCTCTGTACTCCGATGGTTGCTCGTACCTTCGCGCCCTAACTCCGCCCCCGGCCAAGTCGAGAGTCGGTGGCGGCAATCGCAACCGCCCTTTACCATCTGAAATTGGCGATCGCTCCCGTGCAAAGGAATTTCTTACCCAGCTTAGTCGTCCACGATCGACACCCATGCAGAGAAAGAAGGCGGAAAATAGTTGATGTCATATTCGGAATCTTCCCACTCTTTGACCCAAAGCGGTACAACGCCGGGGCTAGGAGTTGCCGCAAAAATTCGGTCTTTCGATTCGATCGAGTGAAATAGCTGTTTCAAAGTATCTCCCCGATCCAAAGCTTCGCTGAGGATGTCGTCCAAGTCAGGATCGACCCGTTTGACGCGGTTTTTGTCCTCCTCATCCAGCCACAGAAATTTCAAAGACTTGAGATCCCTCGGACTGAGAATGCTCTTGTAGTACACGCGCTTGAGGGTCGCTACGGGTTCTAACGAACGTTCGATCCGGCGAATTTGCTGAACTCGCAGGTAGTGCCATTCCGCTAAACGCTTGCGTTCCGAAGGCGCGAGAGTTCCCTTCCCGTTTGAGTGTTTGTAGTCATAGTTAATTAAACTGCAAGCCATATTTGCCAGCAGGTGAATTAACTGTTTTTCTTTGGGTGTCGCCTGACGCCTTTCCTGGGTTCTGGTCAATACCCGCTGTCGGCGGGTAGTTTCGAGAATATTTTCCATGGGATTTTTAAGATATGAAATACGATTGTGCCCGATCCGAATCCCGAACATCAGAAGGTAAGGAAGTCCCGAGGTCGGGAAACTCCACAGACAGACTCGCCTCACCTCTTTATTTTCTCATTGACCGTTCTTGGAAGCTGACTCCAACCTCCGAGATTGATTAGGTAGACTGATATTCGCGATCGACTTTTGACCGCCTCAAGCCGAGGCGGTTGCGACAACAAACACCACAACCACAACTACGATCGCAACCGCACTGCGGGCCAACCACACAATATCGCCAATTATTTCCTGCCTTTACCCGTTTTGACCTCTTCCTGGTCCCCATCCTCATTCGTTCCAGTGTAGTTGAAGTCGGGATGACTCCCGGAAACCGTCAAACTGCTGGCTGTTTTTGGTTGTGGGACGATCGCAGAAGCGCTGGCGCTACCTGCCTGGAAAAAGCCGACGCCCGCCGAGGCAATTACCCCTAATACTAAGATGCTGTTTTTCATGTTCGATGACCCTGATTTCCGTAGATTGGCACTTTTTGGCTAACCCGATCTTTCAGAAGTGGGTTGATGCAATAGCCCACTTGTCTTCTGATAAATCTACCTGCCATAATCAATTCAGACAGGCACACCCGCTTGCGATCGAAAACGCCAAAAGTGACGTGTTACTAATGTCCACGATCATCCACCAACCTGAATTTTTTGGGTAGTGGGGCTAAAGCCATCAGGGCGTCGATCCATCAGGGAGTTATGTCATCAGGGTGCTCATCTATCGGGTAGTTAATTCATCAGGGCGCATCTTCTACAATTAGCCACAGACTTAGCTTTTATAGTTGAGCGAGTGGTTGGCTGGCACTGACAATGCCTTTAAGAATTAAACTTTTTGTGGATTCATTCCAAAAAGTTTTTCCTTAAAAATCCCCGCGCTCATCGAAGTCGGGGGAGTGTCAGCAGCATGGAATTCCATGCTATCTAAGTCAACAAAAAAAACGCAGATTAACGATATCTCCCACTCAAGCAGTCCTCAGCCAAATGCTGAGGTTTTTTATTGCTACTCATTGCTGAGCCTTTTTTTTTTCTGCATTCGCCAGACGGAGCAGAAGGCAGAAGGTTGACGGCATTGCAGTTATGAGTTTCCCTGGCAATATCATACCATCGGGTGAATTTTAAAGTATTATTGTCAAAAAATATGAACTTAATGCCGTTTTGATGTTTTCAATCCCATCGAGCCCCAAAAAATAGATATAGTTATAATTTATGTGAACCAATGTAAATAATCGGATCTGGGAGTCCGATCGCCCGCCCAACCAGATTTGAGGTCAACAGTTGCAAAGATACGGTAAAGATTGAGCAGCAGAAAGTTTAGTTAGTAGACAATAGAGAAAGAGGCACAAAAATTTTCCACAAGAGTAAGCTGGCAATAATAATTATTGTAATTTGTAACCTTTCGATCGCACAGTATAGGGGCGCAGGATCTTGATGAATTCCCAGATGACAGCATTGGTCAACTCAACCTACCAATATCAAGTCGGAGGATATTTGCCTGCCGGTGCGCCCACCTATGTCAGGCGACCCGCAGACAGCGAACTCTACGAAGGACTCAAAGCCGGACAATTCTGCTACGTGTTGAGTTCGCCACAAATGGGCAAATCCAGCCTGCTAGTGCAAACAGCCAAAAAGTTGCAAGCAGAAGGTACAGTTTTTGCCGCCATCAACTTGAAAAGCATCAGCAGCCCGGATATCTCCCCCCAAAAGTGGTACGGGGCGATCGTACACCGGATCGCCAGCAGTTTGCACCTCACAAACAGGTTTGATGCCATCAAGTGGTGGAACGATCGCGAACTGCTGTCGCCAGCGTACCGATTAGAGATATTTATCGAAAAAGTTTTGCTCAAGTCAGTTCGGCAAAATCTGGTAATCTTCATCGATGACATTGACAGCACTAGAAACCTAAATTTCAGTACCAAGGATTTTTTTGCCACGATCCGGGCTTGTTACTCCAAGCGGGCAGAACAACCCGAATACGATCGCCTGACTTTTGCAGTTTTTGGAACAGCCGCCCCGTTAGAATCGATCCGAGATTCAAGCTGCAACCCTTTTAATATTGGAAAATCGATTAATTTAAGTCAATTCCAACTCGAAGAAAGTTTTCCACTAGCAAAAGGATTGGCACTCAAAGCTTTTCGTCCCCAAAAAGTGCTCCAAGAAATATTAGTTTGGACTGGCGGTCAACCGTTTTTGACTCAAAAGCTTTGCAACTTGGTACTTGAATACGGGTCTTTTATTGGCCGAAATTGCGAAGCCCAGCAAGTCAAAACAATACTCAAACATCGAATTATTAAAAATTGGGAAGAATGGGACGAACCCCTACATTTGACAACAATTCGCAGACGCATTTTCCACAGTCGCTGCGACCTCACCAAGCTGTTAACCTGCTACCAGCAAATTTTGCGACCGCCAGACCAGACAAAACCAGCAGAAGCGCCGGGATTAGCGGCAGATTACTCTGCCGAACAAATAGAATTGCAACTGTCAGGACTGGTTGTTAAAGTTCAGGGTAAATTAAGAGTTGCCAACCTAATTTATCAGTCAGTTTTCAATCAATTCTGGGTGGAAAAAGAATTAGGAAATCTGGCACCCTACCGCGAGGCGCTGGCAGCGTGGCTGGCTTCCGATCGCGAAGATGAGTCGCACTTATTGACCGGAGAAAGTTTGCAGTCAGCCTTGGATTGGGCGGCGAACAAACAATTAAGCCAAGAACACTATTGGTTTTTGCATCCGGGAACTTTTCAGGAAAAACCGACCATCATTGTCGCACAAGTTGCAGACCGCAGTCCAGAAACCGATGCAGACAGCAGCATTCTCACCCCGCCCTCAGATACTGTTCAATCCGGCAGCAACGAACAGAGATTGTACGATCACATCGTCTTCTGCGTGGAAACAGAATCCCCTCCGCAGGTAATCGAGCGGTTCCGCAAGCTATTTATCGACGGTATGGGCTATCCCGATCGCTCCATTGAAGCAACTCTGTACAATATAATCTCCGTCAAGCGATCGGATCGGAACTTTAAATATATCCTCCACCGCTGCTGCTACATCCCGATCAACCGCTGGCAATTGCACTCGCAGAACAAATTTGCGATCGCCAACCTAATAGATTTATTTAAACAGACTTCTCCCCGATTCGGGATGGAATTTTACATAGTCAAGCGCTTGCAAGAACAAATAAAATTCTTTACTAAAAGTCAAGAATTCCAGACCTTAGAGCGTTTAGTAAAAGCCGTAGAACAAGACCCGGAAGCCGAGCAACAAAATAGTCGTTACCCCTTGGGTCAATTGATTTATCGGTATCCTTATTTGTACGGGCATTCTCTGCTGAGTAAGGACAGCGTTGAGGAAGACCAGCAAACAATCAAAAAACTAGAAATTCAAAGATTGCGAAAATTTGAAAATAATTTATCTCAATATTTAAATTATTTGGTTGAGCCGAGAAATACAGAGATCGGCATTGTGGAACCTGCGCCTAATCCCACACTTTTGAACGACTCAGAACTGCACTTAGCTGTTAGGGAGTTTGTCGGAAAAGTGGCAGGCGAGCGCACCCACAAAGAATCGGCTCAGTTTTTCTTAAGAGATGCCAGACAAACTCCATCTTACAGTTCATTCAAAGTTGATTTGTATGAATATTTAATCTCGGCAGTGGAGCCAGAATACGGTGGTCGTCAATTTAATGACCGCTTGTACAAGTACATCAAAAATACATTTTCAGAAAGCGATTCGGGGAAATTAAATAATATATTGTTAGCTCGGACTTGCAACCAATTGTTCAACTTTTTAGTAGTGGAAAATTCTCAACATCTCAGTCACTACGTTTTTTACGACTTGGTGTACAACCTCGGCCCCAGCCGGACAATTGCTTTAATGCTCAAAATCCTCCTGCTTTCGGGCAAAGTTAAGCCTGAGTTGGAAAAGCGATTGTCTATTTTGTTCAATCACTATGAAGGTAAAGCTTCTGATGAAATTATGTGGTTTATAAAATCCTTAGAAAATTTAAATGTGGCTTTGGCGGTGAATTTTGGCAAGACGGATTTGTCGTTGGTCAAAAAGCATCTTATTTTGAATTAAAAAATAACTATAGCCTTTCTCAGAAAGATGAGATACTATGCGGGATTGGGCCTAGGGCATTGGGCGGGCCTAGGGCATTGGGCATAGGGCATTGGGCATAGGGCATTGGGCGGAGCGAAGCGGAGGGATTGGCCCGCGCAGGGCATTGGGCGGAGCGAAGCGGAGGGATTGGGCCTAGGGCATAGGGCATAGGCCTCTGCGGGCATACCTCATATAAAATCCGGTAGCATCGGAATGATTCAGATATATATTCTCGGACTCTGTGTACTCTGTGTTCTAGCGCCGGTTAAATCACCTGACGATGCAACGGTCAACGATATCACCACGCGATCGAACCGCTATAAGTTGATACAAAAGTGTAGTATTATTCAGTAAACAAGATTGAATTAATTGGTTTTCAAGAGTTGAAATTATCTGCGTCGATGGGCGTTTATCTACCTGACATCTGCGGTTTGCCCATCAATCAAATATCTATGCAATAAGTCTAGTAAAAAACAATATGATCAGCTATCTCAAAGGCACTGTCGCCAATATCGCCAAAGGCAGCAACCGCGTCATTTTGACTCTCGAAGTCAATCAAATTGGCTATGAAATCCAAATTTTACCCCGCGTGACGGGTCAATTGCCAGCTTCCGGCGAAATCGCCCAAATATTTACTCACCAGCAAGTTAAGGAAGACCAAATCGTATTGTACGGTTTTGGTAGCGGGGCAGAACGCGATTTGTTTAGGCAGTTGACGAGTGTTAGCGGTGTTGGTGCTCAACTGGCGATCGCCCTTTTGGATACTTTAGGAATGCCAGATTTAGTCCAGGCGATCGTTGGCGGAAACACCCGCATCCTCGCCAAAACCCCCGGAGTGGGCACAAAAACCGCCGAACGCCTCGCCTTGGAACTCAAAAGCAAACTCTCGGAATGGAGACAGGAAGCAGGTTTGACAACTTCCGTCGCCGCCGGAGTCCCCGCAGCTATTCAAGAAGAAGTCGAGATGATCCTGCTGGCGATGGGATACACTGGGGCGGAAGTCTTGCAAGCCTTGCAAACCCTCAGTCAAGACAGCAATTTGTCCAACAAAGGTAATGCGGATGATTGGATACGCGAGGCGATCGGCTATTTAAGCCGATAACTAAATCAGTTGGCGACAAGCAGCCACCACTTCGCTGTAGCGGAATTGACTTCCCCCCAAGGGGATTTAAACTCGCCCGATCGCCCGGTCAACCCTTGCCGCCAAAAAATCAACCCCCACCGTTCTCGATCTGTGATAAGATCCCAGATTGTGACATCGTACAAAAAAACCTAAAATCAATTCATGCCACTTACACAACAGCGCAAACAAGAAATCATGGGCGATTACCAAACCCATGAAACTGATACCGGATCGGCAGATGTCCAAGTCGCCATGCTGACCGATCGCATCAGCAAACTCAGCGCCCACCTGAAAATCAACCAAAAAGACTTCGCCTCCCGGCGCGGTTTGATGATGATGATCGGCCGTCGCAAACGCCTCCTAGCCTACATCCAAAAGGGAAGCGTTGAACGCTACAAAGCATTGATTGCACGTCTAGGCATTCGCGGCTAAACATCAAAGCCAAAATTTGCGACAATATTCAAGAATCTTGGACAAAAACCAAGACCTATTGAATAAATGTTCGAGAATTCAGGTTAGAGATAAAATATGTCCTCCGAACCACCCCGCCAGCGCTTACCGTTTGAACCGGTCACAAATCGTAAAAAAACGCCTAAAAAGCCCCCAGAACCTGAAACAAACGCAGCCTTAGAGTCAAATGTGGCCGACAAGCAGCCTCCAGCTAACAAAACAAGAAAACAGGCGCAATCCATCCCAGAAGCAGTCAGCAAACGCATGATATCGCGCATAGCGGTATTTTGCGGCATACCGACCATTCTGGGAATTTCCACATTTTTTGTGAGTTATTTGATAGTCAGCAAAGGCTTGTTTGACTTGCCCAACACAGCAGTATTGCTGGTAAGCATGGGCTGTTTTGGTTTAGGCGTATTGGGATTGAGCTACGGAGTCCTCTCAGCTTCCTGGGATGAAGAAACTTCAGGAAGCACTCTGGGGTGGGAAGAATTCACTACCAATTTTGGACGGATGCGAGAAGCATGGCGCGCCGCTAAACCAAAAAGTTAAAAATCATTAGTCAGTAGTCATTAGTCATTAGTCAGTAGTCAGCAGTCATTAGTCATCAGTCAGCAGTCATTAGTCATTAGTCAGCAGTCATTAGCATTTTGTAGGGGCGGGTTTAGAAGAGGATATATGATACAAATGACTAAAAAAATTGCAAAATCCGCCCTCTGAGTCATCAGTCATCAGTAATTTAGCTAACAGACAAAATTACCAAAATTTCAAAGGTTTTTAGTAAAAACTTCAGTTTCTTCTAGGTAAAATTGCCAGCAAAGACTTTAGTCATTACTATAAACAGGTTGTTATAATAGATTTGGGCAATTGCTAACTGAGAAATGATGACAGGTGAAAGAATCTAGATGAATGCAGAATTAAAATTACATCAGTTTTTCTTCGTGCATCCGTGTCATAATCCGTGTTGAGCGCAACAGACCAAGGGAAAAAAAATATGATTATTGTCATGAAAGTCGGCACTCCAGCAGCCGAGATCGATCGACTAGACGAAGAACTCCGCACTAACTGGGGTTTGATACCAGAAAAAATCGTTGGGCGTTACAAAGTCGTCATGGGTTTGGTAGGCGACACCGCAGAGCTCGAAGCGATGCAACTGCGCGAAATGAGCACTTGGATTGAAGAAGTGCTGCGGGTAGAAAAACCCTACAAACGCGCTTCTCTGGAATACCGCCAAGGTGAACCCAGCGGAGTAGCGATTGCTACTCCCTTGGGAACTGTGACGATCGGCTTAAATCACCCGATCGCAGTCGTAGCAGGCCCTTGCTCGGTCGAAAACGAAGAAATGATTGTCGAGACGGCGATGCGTGTCAAAGCTGCTGGCGCTCAATTTTTGCGCGGTGGAGCCTACAAACCGAGAACCTCTCCCTACGCTTTCCAAGGCCACGGCGAGAGTGCTTTGGGACTGCTGGCGGCGGCGCGGGAAGCCAGCGGTTTGGGAATTATTACCGAAGTTATGGATGCGGCGGACTTAAGTGCGATCGTAGAAGTAGCCGACGTGATCCAAGTCGGAGCCCGAAATATGCAGAATTTCTCGCTGTTGAAGAAAGTCGGAGCTCAAGACAAACCGATTTTGCTGAAGCGCGGCATTTCCGCAACTATTGAAGAATGGTTGATGGCTGCTGAGTATATCATGGCTGCGGGCAATCCGAACGTGATTTTGTGCGAGCGCGGAATTCGCGGCTATGACAGGCAGTATACGCGGAATACGCTAGATTTGTCGGCGGTTCCAGTGCTGCGAACTCTGACTCACTTACCGATTATGGTTGACCCCAGTCACGGGACTGGTTGGGCTCAGTTTGTACCTTCGATGGCCTTTGCGTCGATCGCCTCTGGTACAGATTCGCTGATGATAGAAGTGCACCCGAATCCGAAAAAAGCTTTGTCTGACGGGCCACAATCTTTAACACCGGATCAGTTCGACAACTTGATGGAAGAATTGGCGGTGATTGGTAAAGTCATGAAACGTTGGCCACAACCGGTGCCAGTTTTGGCGTAGAAACAGGCGAAACGCCTAACCTAAAATGCGATCGCGGTTAAATCCCCGACTTCTTTAAGAAGTCGGGGATATTTTTATTCTGTTTTTGGAATAGAGGCCCAGGGGCGATCGTACTTCTAGGAATGTTGGGAAATTTTGTATAATTGATATTTGAGTTAATTAGCGAGAGGGCTGGGATTCATGGTAGGCATCGGAACCAAACTCACTTTAGCAGAATATCTAGCTTTGCCCGACGGAGATGTATATTATGAGTTTGTAGATGGTGAAGCAATCCCCAAAGTGTCTCCTAAATATTTTCATTCTACTTTACAGTTTGCTTTGTGTCGCCTGATTGGTGTCTGGTGTAAAAGTCGCGGGCGAGTGCTTCCAGAATGGGCGATTTTGTTAAAACGTCAGGGTAAAGATTGGGCACCTGTTCCCGATTTAACGTACATTTCTTATGCGCGTCTGCCGAAAAGTTGGCGGCGAAATGAAGCTTGTCCGGCAATTCCTGAACTGGCGATCGAGATTATATCGCCGGATCAAAGTATGAAGGAATTTGAAGAGAAGGCGAAAGATTATTTGGCTGCGGGTGTGACGCGAGTTTGGGTAATCGATCCAGAGGCTATTTTAATAAGCAGCTTTTTCCCAGATGGTTCGAGTCAAGTTTATACGAATAATATGCTGATTGTGGATGAGTTGCTGCCTGGTTTGGAGTTGACGACTATACAGATTTTTGAAGAAGCGGAATTGATTGATTGATTAAGTGCGATCGTACTCTGTGCAAGATATCAGTCGTAGGGTGCGTGACAAGGGGAAAACTTTAACTCGTGGCGGTGGGACTATTGACTGTCACGCAATGCGACAAAACCATAGTATTTACAACGTACTATGGTTTTTTTGCGTTTACCCGTTACTCATTGAATTAGCGATCGCTCTGATTTAAAATAGCCTCAATTTGATTCTGTACTTGTTCGAGTTCTCGACGTTTTTCAGCCAGCCAAACTTTTTCGGCGTCGCATTCTGCTTGATTTTGGCGATCGCACTTTTCCTGCTGTTCCAATAAATTTTCCCACACCGAGATCGCTTTTGACATCACATTATTACTCGTCTCAATTCGCTTCTCGAATAATGCAATAATTCTTTCTTGTATTTTATCAAAAATCGACTGCGAAGATTCATCAAAATTCTCAAACCCTAACTCGCAAACTTTTTCCTTGATTTGAGCTTTAACTGTATCGCCATCCAAGAAACTCCAGCCCAAACCTCCACCAAGACCCGCAACTATTGTCCCTAAAATTACTGGAATAATACCAAGTGGAAGAGCGATTAACACAGCAGCCGCGACAGCACCAATTCCCAAACCGCCCATGAATCCGCCGTCACCAATATCGTCAATTGATTCAGCAATCCCGCTCCCACTTGTACCAATCTCGCCCAAATTACCTGCCATAGCCAAATTATTAAATTGACTGACAAGGTTACTACTCAGTTGCTTATCGAACTTTTGAAATTCCTGCCGAATTGCAGAAATTTCTTCATCTATTTGACTATTTAAAGCTCCCATATTCTGTTGTAAAATAGACTGTACTTTTTCAGTAGCCCAATCTTCTATTTCTTGGGTGATATCTTCCACAAATTGATCTGAATAATCTTTAGTCAGCTCTTTTTGACTCCACATATGCGAATGATCAGAAGTCCAGAGAGCGCTTTTTGCGATCAGGCGTTGTCCCAATCCTTCCAGCCATTCATTCCAAGATTGAATAGCTTCTTCTACACATTTCTCCATCAGTTCATCCGCTAAAAGTTTGATTTTCACATCGCGACCGCTTGCTTCGGCCATCAGTTCAAATATTTTCAGTTTATCTCCTTGAGAAACTGTCAACTTTCCTTCTAACATTTCCCTGTATTGACTCAATTCATCGCAGCCAGTATTAATAATTTGCTTAATTCCGGCGACAGATTGCTGAAGTGCGATCGCCCCCCGTTCAACTGTCAAAAACTGTTCGAGAGATTTAGTAAAATCCTGAAAAGATTTCAAATACTCATTTTCCGTCCCGTTCAAAATCGCCTCAAGTGCAGATTGAGCCGAAATAAAATGAATCCGGTTTTCACCCGCGATCGCATTTTGACTCTTAACAATCGTTTCTACCCTTTGTCTTACCTGCTTGCGGCTTTCTTCCCGGCGCAGCAAATCCGCAAAATTAACTAAAATAAAAATACTCTTCGCAGCTTCATCATCTCGATCGGGATTCAACTCTTTTTTCAAATACAACAGCAATTCCCGCTCTTTTTCTGTCAAAGCATTTTGAGCGTGAGTCAAAAAAATCACCGCATCAGTTGTTTTGAGAACCTGTTCCGTAACTAAAGTGCGTTCCGCTTGTTCGTTCAATCCGGGAGAATCAATAATTTCTACACCATTGGTACACAATTCGAGATTCGGATGCTCGAAAATGATTTCTGTGATTTCTGACTTGACAATTTCATCTCCAAAAGAACCTAAAGCCGCTTCCTCAGAAATTGAGGCTTTATCTTTATATTGCTCAGGTGAAATCTCCTCCTCGCGTCCATCTGTATATTTGCAAATCACCCGCTGCTGCGGCCCATATTTTAAAACAGTCACCGTACCGCTACAGGGAATATCCCGCACCGGTTGAATTTCCTCCCCCAGCAAAGCATTGAGTAAGGTAGATTTGCCTTTGCTGAACTCGCCGACAACAGCAACGCGAAAACATTGAGACTCTAATTTACGAGATATTTTTGTGACTTCTTCTGTTAAACTAGCAGATAGCACGTTGCGATCGCTTCCATCTAGCAAAGTTAAACCTAGTTTGCCACAAACAGCGTTAAGTTGTTGCCGATACTCCTGAAACTTTTTCAACTCCTGATAGGACGAAACTAAATGCTTGCGATTTGTTTGCTGTTTGGGTTTTGCTGGCAAATGTTCGATAATGTGACTAGCAGCACGGACAAACATAGAATCGAGAGATTGAAATTGTGCTGGATCGAGTAACGAGTGGACTTCTGCTAAAGCTGCTGTATCGCTTATTGATTGATTGCTAAAACTCGCCTCCAAAACAGTCAAATATCGCCCGTCGATTCCGAGTCTATCGGCGATGATTTGCAAATACTGTTTTTCGCGATCGTCCATCGTTCCATCGGCTGCCGACATCTGATAGCCAAAACTAATTAGCAGCAATTTTTCCACCTCAGAAAAACACGCTGTCAGCGCCAAAAATACCGGAAATTTCTTGTAAACTTGATGTTGCGTCACGCTTTTAACTATTGGCATTACCAATTTTTGCAAACTGTTATTAGCAGGAATAAGTTCCTTCAAAGTTGTCGCCAGTTGCTGCTTTTCTTCAGCGCCAACAGTACCGTCGGCATTAATGACTCCCAACAACACCGTCACCAGCGCCGCCAGAAAAAGCAGAGGCGGAGTAATATCCTCTTTTCGTAGTTTTTGCCCAGTCAGCAGCGAAACAAGCTCAACCGTTTGCGGACTAATTAGCGAAGTCTCCATTTGCAGGGCCTATTGATAATTTTTTTTTTATTTAATGTATCATAATATATTAGTTATTCTGTGGGTTGCTACCAGGGTAAAAATTGATGATGAACTTTGTATTTCCCGCAGCGGTACAGGCTGCGATCGAGGCTGGCAAGTACGCACAAGTGTTTACATCGGCTGGAGTGCCGATCGGCATGGCGAGAGATGCAGCCACGGGACAGTTTGCGGCCCATGCTGTGGGTGCGGTTGTCAACAACAGCCCGCTATCGCCCTTAGTGTCTCCCGTGCAGCTTGTTATGGGCGGCTTGCAGATGCACCAAACGCACATGGGCTTTCAAGCCGTCCAAGCGAGTTTGGGGGTGCTGCAAGCGACTACAGCCGTCATTGGTGTGGGAGTTGCGGCTGGGGTAGCTTTGTCAGCGGTGAATTTGCACCAGACTTTGAAACTAAAAAAAGCGGTAGAAAGGCTGGAAGTTAAAGTAGAAAACGGTTTCATCAATTTAGAACAACTTGTCAAAGGCCAAGGTGCGGAAATTAAGCAATTAATTTCCGAAGTTGTTGCAGATATAAAATTTGAGAACCACCGTTTAGTTTTAGTGCGGGCTTACGGGTTATTTAATCAAGCAATTCAACGAATGCGATCGGCTTTGCAACTGCAAGATATCAACCGCCGCAATGCTGAAATTGATGCGGCGCGGGGGATGCTGTTTGAAGCTTTAGCAGATTACAGAAATCCGCATTTGTTGGCAGAAACCTGTGCGGCGGGACAGTTGCGGCGGTTAGAGTGCAGTTGGGCGATCGAGCAAAGTATTATCGGCACGTATCAGGTGCAGAATGAATTTGGTGCTGCGGGCGATCGCATTTCTCAACTTCAACAACAAATCCGTCAAGATGGCTTAACAGTAATTGCTGGCTGCGACTCAGACGGAGAACTAGATTTTCTGTTTCCAGAGATTGCGTGCATTCACGATCGCGATTTAGTTTTATTAGACACTTGGCAAAATCAGATTGACTGGATAAAATCTTTACCGCCCAGTGAATTAAAAGAGCTACAAAGTGCTGATTTTAGTAAATCAAACTTAGCTGTTATTGGGGAGAAAAATTCAGCCACCACAGCTTTAGCAATACCCGACGAACAGTTATTTTATGAAAATTTGCGCCCGAAGTCTCATTTTTATGCGCTTCGCACTCAACTGGAACTGATGCTCGATCCGCAGCGACGTGAAGAGTATGAAGGTTATATCATTGAGCAAGGGGAAAATGCGGGTCATAAAAGTTTAGTATTGTCGAACTTGGAGAAAGCATCAGATTTGGCTGTTGCTAATTTATATTACTATTTCAGAATCCGGGATGAATCAGAAGAATCGGAAGAATCAGAATTAGTTAACACCTGAAGTTGAATCTGCAAATTTCAGGCTCAAATTTCCCATTTCTCAATCTATCAACTATAGAGGCATCGCAAAATGGATAAATTGGTTGGAAAAGCTGCTGCATTGGGATTACCCGCAATCATTCTGCTAATTGTAATGGCAACTACAGGCTTAACAGGTGGGGCTGCAATTACAGCAGCTTTAGCATTGTTAGGTGTCCCACTCGCCGCTGTGGGTGGTCCAGCAGGTATGTTAGGCGGAATTGCACTGCTGGGAATCATCGGTTTAGCTACAGAAACCTTGTCTAAGTATGGTCTTGAAGCAGTGCTAATCGGGATTTACAGACAGCGCCTTCAAAACGGAGAATCCAAATCGCGTCTGTGCGGAGAAATTCGTAATTTACCTATCTCTGGGGACATGAAACGCAAACTTGACCAAGAGTTGGGCCGTTAATAGATAGCTAGAATTAGGCTTGTCAACCCTCTCTTGCTAAATAGGAACAGCATTTACGCACCAAGCTCTATATGTAGGTGGGAAATGCCACCTTACCGCTACAGGGAGAAGTTACAAAAGTGCGATCGCTCAACTAAAAGAGGGGGAACCATTGATTAAGTTTATTGGACAAGTCGAACTGCGTAACTCTCGCCGAGTTTACTACCAAGAGGATGCTTACCGAGTAGAGCAAATCAGTTCTAAAGAAACTTACTGTTGCGACATTCCTGACAAAGCTGTGGAGTATCTATATAACGAACTTAAAGGTCGTCAAGTTAGAGTAAAAGATGCTTCTACCGTTCTCGCTCCCGTTGCTAAAAACTTTAATTTCCCCTATAATTACGGTCATAAACTTGACTACTACGCTCAGGAAGTATTGGTGGTATTGGTGGCATTAGGTAAAGCAAGTTTAAGTAAAGAAGGTCGATGCTACTTTTACACCATTACCTAATAGTTGATTGCAAATACTTGTCTTATAAAATTTTTGAATGAGGCAACAGGAAGCAACATCTAAAACCAAAATTGTACAATCCCGGTAATTCTTATTACAACAATTATCAAAAAAAATGAAGTCTAAATCAGTTACGCAAATCAGCGGTCTTCCCGGTCAATTAGTCGGTGCAGTTCCACTCCGAACCAGCGGTACAGGAACTATTAAAATAGTTGGAGACACCTTACAAGGAAATTTTACTTCATTTTTTGGCTTAGAAATCAAAGAAATTGTCATTCCCATTCAAAATGTCAAAGCAGTTGAAATTGGGGAAGGCTGTACTTGGTGGCTGCTCGGACTTGGAATTTTGACCCTGGGAATCTTCTTTATTGGTATTATTTTCATTGTATTGGCTTTCGTTGTAAAACAGCGTTATATTGTTATTTATACGAGTAGCAATAATTTAATTCTGTTTTATTCAAAAAGTGATAAAATTAACCAGTTTAGAAACGAAATAATAGAAGCTTGCCGTCCTAAACCGAGCTATATTCCCCGACCTTCTCAGTCTCCACCCGCACCGCCTTCTTTGCCAAAATGATTGATAGTTAGCTAAAGTCATGAACCAATGAATTGGTATGAATACCCTTTTTGGGCTCGTGACTGTAATTCGCTCTCAAAAATTCTTGTGTCTCTTGAGAGTTGACAATTAAACCAGCCTAAATGTCAAGCCAGACAAAAACTTGATTTACTTTATTACACATCTATTCAAATTTTGAGAAAGATTGAGTTCTTGATTTAGGATAGTAAGTGAGGAAGAACCTCCTAAAAATATGATTAATATCAATTCCGGTTGCACTCCTCATGATGTTAACAGTCAACAGTCAACAGTCAACACTGAATTTACTATTCCAATGAAGAGAAGATTTGATATAACAGGTAGTAAATGTCTGTTAAACATCGCCAAAAAACCTTGAATTAGCGCCAATTGTCTAATACAAAAACCTCGGATCGATTGTAACCAGGCTCATTTGGTTTGTGCATTACTATACCTGTACTTTCTGTGCGAAAATGCCGATCGACCATTTTACCATAGGCCACATCATGGCTCGTATTCACTCCAGCCATCAGACGCAACATTTTTTCACTCGCCCCAAACGCTTCACAGACATCCAGCAACTGTTCAAATCGATCGCCTGCGCCAACACCCGATCGCACAACTCCAAATTTGACATAACATACATTAGAACCAGCTTCGCTACCCGCACCGCAATGACAAACAGCAAATCCCGCCAAACCCTTGTCATCCCACAATAAAACCGTATCGCCCAAATTTTGAGCCTCAACCGCCAAAATCTCCCGCGATAAATCCAGCCCTGCATAAATACCATCCGTCAATTCATAACATTCTTTCAGAAAGTGCGATCGCTCCTGTGAATTTAATTCAGAATATTTTATTACCGGAAAATCCCGATCCACAAACTGAATTGGTTTTGCCATAATGAAAGTCAAAAAACGCGGGTAAAACCCGAATTTATGATAAAGCCCCTGGTGTTTTGGACTGTTGGGAAAAGTAAATAACCCCGCCTGTCGCGTCCCCCATTCCGAGAATTTGCCGATCGCACATTCAATCAAACCTTGAGCAACACCTTGATTCCAGAAGTCAGGATGAACGCTCAGCGGCCCAAAAAAACCCACACTCCCCCAACAAACAGCTATATTCGAGCCCACTAGCTGTCCCTCAACCTCCGCTGCGAAAGCCGCCGTGCGATCGACTAACCATCGCGTTTGAACATAGTTCGCATCACCACCAAAATCCGTCGGTTGAGCCAATCCAATAAAAGTACCAAAAGCCAGTCGAAAAATATGTTCAGCCGCCGCCAACTCATTTTCTTGAAGTAGTCGAATAGAGATATTCATTGTGTGCGATATCCGTTAACAAAGCGAACAATCATGCAATTATACATATTAAACCTCTTGCATAAATATTTGATTTAGATGAACATCTCCCGCTCATTATTGCGGACTAAAGTCCGAATACGAACCAATCCGAAACCTGTCAATCTACCCTATAGGATATAAGCTGTTGCTCATATAGATTGTGTATGGCGATTGAGGGTCCGATGGGGATCAGGGGAGAGGGGGAGAGAATTTGACGATTTTTGATTGTCATCAAAATATACAATGTTTATTTGCACAACAGCTTAGAACCCATTTGATATATATTCTGCGTAAATCTCAGAAACCGGGTTTCTCTCTATATTTCTCGTGATCCACCCAAAACTCGTAGAAACCCGGTTTATCGCCCCTTGCGTAAATCTCATAAACCAGTTTCTCTCTATATTCCTCATCACCCAACCCAAAAACTCCAAGATATCAAATGGGTTCTATAAGTCACGATCAAATGACTTCGTAATGTTCCACTGTTGGAAAAGGATCGTAAAAGTGATGCAATAAAGAACGCCACCTTTGATAATCTGGCGATTCTCGAAATCCCACAGTATGGTCTTCCAAATTCTGCCATCGCACCAGCAGAATATAGCGATTTCTAATTTCGATACACCGTTGCAGCTCGTGCGAAATATACCCCGGCCTAGAAGAAATAATAGCTGAAGCTGTTTTGAAAGCAATTTCAAATTCAGCAGCCATATTAGGTTTAACATCAAGAATAGCAACTTCTAATATCATAGATTTAATCAGGCGATCGCCAATTTGCTGCTTTTCGATCGATTTCTTGAATAAACTCATCTTTTCCATCCATGTACCCCTGAATGTTATCCTGGTAAGTGTTTGCGAGTTTTCTTTGAAGTTCGCTGTATTGCTGCGCGTCTTCAGGATGGGAAATCAGATAATCTCGAAACGCTAAGTGGCGATATATCTGTGCTGAGTTCACTTCAAACCTGTGAATGTGGTGCGTTCTAATCCCTAGTTCATTACTTTTACGAAAAAAACGGCGGCCCGGTATCCCAAACTCACCCATTGCTTCATAACCTAAGGCCTCAAGTCCTGAACTCTGTGCATCGACTTTCATAATATCTTTGACCTCAACTAGCATATCGATAATCGGCTTTGCATAAATTTGTGGAATGGCTGTGCTACCGATGTGATGTATAGCGATCGCATTTTCGGTAAGTGCAAGTGCAATCTGTTTCGACTCAGTTTCAAAAGCGTCTCGCCAACTTGGATCGTGGGGGACGACTTCTACTTTGAAAAAATCTAGTTTTATTGACATGACTGATAATTATTTGCGACTTTTGTGATTTCAGATGAGTTGACGATCGCATTTAACCGACACTGATTTTATCATTACTCATTTACCGGCTGCGCGCCAAACTCTTAAACATACGGATAACGGGGAAAAACTGACTGTTTGGGAGCGAAATTTCAAATCGCCCGATCGCCCTTTGTGTAAAGTTGCTCTCCCGCCAGCGTCGCGACAGGGAAAGCCCGACAAAGGAGTAGGCCAATAAAGAAGAGCGCCACCTCAAGCTTTGAGCGAACCCAAATTTCTTTTCCTCCCGCTTCTTGCAACTTTGTGGCAGGCTATGATTGACAGTTGCGAGCTTTTAACAATCTAAATGCCAAACACAACTACAATAATTTCCAGCCTGCTGATATTTATCCCAGTTTCCATCGCCGGACACTTTCTCGGCTGGGAATCCTCCACAATCTTCATTACATCAGCCCTAGCCATCATCCCCCTAGCCGCCTGGATGGGCACGGCTACCGAAGAAATCGCCGTGGTGCTCGGCGCAAATTTGGGGGGTTTGCTCAACGCCACCTTCGGAAATGCCACAGAATTGATCATCGGCATCGTCGCCCTCAACGCCGGATTAATAGATGTTGTCAAAGCCAGCATCACCGGTTCAATTATGAGCAACCTGCTGCTAGTGATGGGACTTGCAATGCTGCTAGGTGGCTTGCGCTACAAAGAACAAGAATTTCAGCCCACAGTCGCTCGGTTGAACGCTTCAGCGATGAACTTAGCCGTGATTGCCATTTTGGTGCCGACGGCAGTTAATGCCACCTCTATTGGCATTCCAGAGGCAACTATGCAGAACCTCTCTAGCGCTGTGGCTGTAATCCTGATTGTCGTCTACGTGCTGACACTGCTGTTTTCGATGAAAACCCACACTTATCTCTACGATGCTGGCGTGGCAGAAGTAGAAATGCTCGAAGAATTAGCCGAAAGTAACTTAGCACCAGACAGTCCCGACCACAAGGTCAATCTGCCGCTGTGGATTGGTGTGCTGTTGGCCTGTACTGTCATGGTAGCGATCGAGTCAGAATTGCTCGTGAGTACCCTAGAAGAAGCTACCGCCACTTTGGGGCTGACATCACTGTTTACCGGGGTGATTTTAGTGCCGATTATTGGCAATGCAGCCGAACACACGACGGCGGTGACTGTGGCGATGAAAAATAAAATGGATTTGTCGGTTTCTGTGGCCGTGGGTTCGAGCTTGCAAATTGCTTTGTTTGTTGCGCCGGTGTTGGTTTTGGCAGGTTTTATCTTGGGCAAACCGATGGACTTGAACTTCAACCCGTTTGAACTTGTAGCGGTGGCGGTGTCGGTGCTGATCGCCAATTCTATCAGTTCTGACGGCAACTCTAACTGGCTCGAAGGTACTTTGCTCTTGGCAGCTTATGCGGTTTTGGCACTGGCTTTCTACTTCCATCCGGTAATCGAGGGACTTGTTTAACAGGCTTTCTCGTGCTGAAGGAAGATCCAAGATGCAAGAAGGAAGATGGTGGATTTTCCAACTCTCCTCCACTCTCCCACTCAAAAGCCTCTCGGTTTTCCAGTATTTTTTTGACTACTTACCAGCTTCCTCTTCGAGGGAGTATATAATCTCTCGAAGAGGACGCTGGCACTACAAATGCTTGGGCGCTCGATGTTCCCCGGACGCTCTGCTTGCAGGACTTCTTTTTTTTGAAAGTGGTCGTGGCGATCGTACAATTGAAATATAGCTGCCGTAAGTTCTAGAAAAAGATTGGATTCGCACTCGCGATCGAGACTTTAACTTTAGTCCGTCTGCTTGGCTCGATCGACCCTTCTGGACTTCAATCAGCAAGTGCTGATGAGTGTTGTACTAGGTGTGCTACGATCGTCACAATCTGAAGATTGAGTATAAGTAGACCACGTAAAAATTTAACTAGGTTGTTGAGCGTGCAGTCACACCTAACAGTGTTGCCCTCTGGGAAAGCTGGCACTCGCAAAAAAACCGAACTAGATAAAAACGACTAATCGAATACGGTAGGGCATACCGGAATTGACGCTTGAGGAGAAAACACCTCTACCGAAGGCTGGAGCAATCCAGTTGCCAGTAAGTGAGTTCGCCCAAGCAAGAATCTCAGTCACAACACAGTGCTGAGAATGCCCGAGTAAAACTTGATAGAGCAACCTCAATCAGGGTTATGTGGCTTCGTGAGTTATTGCCTCAATCCCAAATGCCCGAATCCCTCCGATCCAGCCAACTCTGGTAAACCCGCGTGTATCCACTGCGGGTCAGAACTTTTGTTGCAAGGTCGATATCGCCTAGTCGCGCCTCTCGGAAGCGGCGGCTTTGGCAGAACCTTTGAAGTAGACGACAACGGCACCCGAAAAGTGATCAAAGTCCTGCTCAAAGAACATCCCAAAGCTGTAGAACTGTTTAAGCAAGAAGCCGACGTATTGGTCAGGCTGAGACATCCAGGAATTCCAAAAGTCGATCGCGACGGTTATTTTACATTTTCGCCAGCTCACAGCACAGAGTCTTTTCACTGTCTGGTGATGGAGAAAATTGCTGGTGCAAATTTGCAAGACTGGTTGAAACATCGGGGCCGCCCGATCAGCGAACAACAAGCTCTCAACTGGCTCAAACAACTGTCGGAAATTTTAGACCAAGTTCACCGACTCAACTATTTTCATCGAGATATCAAGCCGCACAACATTATGTGCAAGCCCAACGGGCAGTTAGTGCTGATTGATTTCGGGACTGCTAGGGAAGTGTCGGCGACTTATTTCGCTAAGGTGGGCCAGGGACAAAATGTCACTGGTATTGTTTCCCCTGGCTACACACCGCCGGAACAAACTAATGGCAAAGCTGTTCCGCAGTCCGATTTTTTTGCTCTGGGTCGCACTTTTGTTTATTTGCTGACAGGGAAGCCGCCGACTGCGTTTCCCGAAAACCCGCGCACGGGCCGATTAATGTGGCGCAAGGGAGCTCCTCAAGTTTCTGACCCCTTGGCTAATGTGATCGACTACCTGATGGCACCTTTTCCGGGAAATCGACCTCAAAGTCCGCAAATGGTTTTGCAGTGCTTGGAGGAAATTAATCTAGACGCGGCAGAAACTCAGTTGCCAACTCAGTTACCGACGACGGGGCAAACTAAAATTCGCGCAAGTTCCGCCGGAGCTGGGGCGACGAAGCAGAGTTTGATGAAGCGCCTCAGACCTCTGAATTCGGGCTTGAACAAGGCCGATAAAAATGTTTTTGATTGGAAAAAGAAGTTCCTCTCAGGCGCTGCTGTATTGATGCTGGGTATTGGTGCGTCTCAAATTTACGGTTCGATGCGTTACGGGTTGTTTCCGGCAAACCCGGTGTGGCTGCTTTCTAGTTTGCCTAGCAGTAGGTTTTTGGAAAGAAGTTTAGATAATGTCGGGAGTGTAAATGCGATCGCCCTGTCGCCCGATGGTAAAACTTTAGTCAGCGCCAGCTTTGGGACAATTAGGATGTGGAACGTGAAGACGGGACTACTCGTGCGGACTCTGAATGGGGTGCATTCTAAAAAATCGGTCAAGTCGCTGGCGGTGAGCCCGGATGGCTCGATTTTTGCCAGCGGTGGCGACGACAAGAATCTGATTTTGTGGGATTTGAAGACTGGGCGGCGGATTCGGACAATTGCCGCTCACCAAGCCGCCGTCAACGCCATCGCTTTTAGCAGTGACAGTAAAACTCTGGCTACCGGCAGCGATGACAAAACTGTGCGTTTGTGGAATACCAAAACCGGCAGCAGGTTGCGGACTTTGGCCGGCCACGCTGGAGGAGTAAATGCGATCGCTTTGAGCCGGGACGGTACAACTCTCGCTAGTGGCAGCCAGGACAAGACTGTGCGTTTGTGGAATCTCGGCACCGGAGAAGTCAGAAGAATTATCACAGGTCACGGGGGCCCGGTTAATGCTGTGGCTTTTAGCCCGAACGGGCAAATTGTGGCTACTGCTAGCACCGACAATACGATCCGTTTGTCGAACGTGCAAGACGGGAAGCGCACCCGCACTTTTAAAGGGCATTCGAGCTGGGTGAGGACGATCGCCTTTAGCCCGGACAGTCGCACTTTGATCAGCGGGGGCGGAGATATTATAGTTTGGGATTTGAAGACAGGAAAAGAAAGAAGCACTCTTTCTGGTCACAGTCAGTTTGTGAGTTCGGTTGCTATTTCCAGAGATAGCAAGACTTTTGTGAGCGCCAGTCCCGATCGCACTATTAAGATTTGGCGAATGCCATAGTCAGCAGTCAGTAGTCATTAGTCATTAGTCATTTGTTAATATTGATACTCCAGGACGCACATTTGCCTTGCTCAACCCGGTTTCTACGAAAAAATATCTGGTTTATTAACCATAAATCTAGGAATCAACCGGGTTTATAGCTCCCCATGCGTCCAGGACTGAGTTATTCTAAACCAATGACCAATGACCAATGACCAATAACTAATCCCCTATTTGCAATTTTAAAATAATCAATAGATTATGCAAATAAATTTGGTATTATCCAAAAATTCCCCGGCCGTTTTTCGCAAATTCATCAACTGTTTGCTGGGACAATTCGTGAACTGCGATCGCCTGCAACACGTCAAAAGGCAATGTCAAATGATGTGCTCCAGCTAACAAAGTTTTTACCGCTTCTTCCGGCGATTTAATGCTAGCTGCCAAAATCTCAGTATTACTTCTCTGCAACACATTTGCCATATCTTGCACTAAGGAAAAACCGTCTCCCAATAATCTGGTGGCGCGATTCACGTAGGCGATCGCATATTTGGCCCCCGCTTCTGCCGCCACAACGGCCTGGGCGGCACTGTAAATAGCTGTCACCGCACAAGGAATTTCCCCCGACAAATAAGCTACTGCTTGGAAGCCCGCCGCTGTTGCTGGAATTTTCAAAACTGTTTGCCGCCCGATCGACTCAAAAGCACCCTTTCCTTCTGCTACCATGCCATCAAAATCAGATGCCGTTAGCTGATAGTACACTTCTCCAGAAGTCAGTTGTGCCAGTTGTTTTAGTGTCTCATCAGCAGATAGCTCGCTTTTTGCCAAAAGTGTCGGATTAGTAGTAATTCCCGCTATCCATCCGAACTCGATCGCCCGTGCGGCAGTTGCTATAATTGCAGTATCAACATAAATTGCCATCGGCTCTACACCTTTAGTTTCTTAATAATTTCCAGACGCTTGGTTTCAGCTTGAGATAAATTTGAGCAAAATTCATTAGACAAGCTTTAACAATATCAGAATCTCGGAAATCTTACTCTTAAGTAAATATAACAATTCAGTGATGTGCATCACAAGCAGTAGCGTGCGAGCCGAGAATGCGTAAGATCGTGTCTGCAGTCACGACTACAATTAAATTGGTTTTGTAGTGACCAGATGAGTCCCCAGAAAATTCACAAAACTAAAATCCTCACTACCAACGCGCCGCAGGTTATTTCCCCGGACATAATACAAGCTGGGAATTTAACAATATTTACATCAAAAAACCAGGTTTTTGAGGGAAAGTGCATAAGTTTTGATGAAGATAACTTATAAATGAGCTCAAAGCTTAGAAGTTTGTTGGTAATTGTGATTGTTGGGTACAGAAAAATTTAATTACCAAATCCCGGATACACATAAGTTACATTTGTAGTAGGGGTTATGTATGCGATCGCTCCAGGAGGTGACTCAGAAATGACCGAACAAGAAAATCAGCAGCGACAAGTCAGCCTTGAGACATTTTCGGAACAAGTCCCGTTAGAAGAACCAGCAGTCGCTGAAGAATCCTCGATAAATCTGAATTCGGAAACTCTGTCTCAATTGGTTGAAAATAACGCCGAAGACCGTATGAAGGCTCTGGGCCGTTTGATGATGGTGAGCCTAACTTGGTCGCTGGCAGGACTTTCCAAACCCAAGTAAGCTGTGAGTTGGATTGAGAATTTTGCTTCAATCAAAACTTACGGCTTCTTTTTAAGCAAATTAGTTCGATCGTTCGGACTAAATTCCTCTATCTAAGGACTTAACTCTTCAGCCCATCGCCCATATTTTTTATTTTATTCCTTCAAACGGCCCCAAAAAAGTCGGTTTGGGACGGGAAACGCGCACTTCCCAAAGCGCTTTGAGGACTGCCAAAAATTCGCGAAAACTGTAACGGATCATGCTAGATTGGCGAAATTTCCCCCAATCGGGGGTTCCTAAGCCGATCGCCTGTACGCCCAACTGGCGACAGGTATAAACAGCGCGGGCTATGTGAAAGTTTTGAGTCACTAAAACAGCCTGGGTGATGCCAAAAATCTCTTTCGCCCGATAGCAGCTTTCGTAAGTGCTCAAACCAGCATAATCGAGAGTGATATTATTTAGCGGTACGCCCTGTGCTTGGGCGTACTCCTGCATTGCTTTGACTTCGTTGTAATCTGGGCTGCTGTTGTCTCCTGTCATCAAAATTTGGCGCACTCGCCCAGTTTTGTACAAATCGACCGCCGCTTGTACTCGATCGGCTAACATTGGAGTCGGAGTGCCATCTTCCCAAATTCCAGCACCAAAAACAATGGCGATAGGTTCTGCTGGAACCTTAGCTATATCGCTGTGACGGTAGTTGCTGGTAACAAGTCTGACGTAGTAGTTGAGCGCTAGGGATGTGAGCGCACAGGCTAGTATTAACAGCGGTAAGGCTAAGCGCAGTTGCAATAGAAACGATTTAAGTACCATAAATTTAAGCTTATTTGAGGGAACTTTTTCGGGAGCATCTCCGGGTTGACAAAAAGCATTTTTTTTTACAGTGCGATCGTCTCCGCTCGCAATTATTATTATACAACTCGCTCTTCGGGGACAGCAATCAAGCAAAAAATAATTTATCCAATGCAGGAGATGCGTCCTTAAACTAACTGTCTCATCGCTTTATGGTTGAAAAACAATATTGACGATATTGCTAAGTTATGCGGCAAATACAGCGTTAACAATCGCAGCCAAATAATCGGGCGTTGCTGAGTTAGAGTATGAACGGCTAAATATACAAATCCCACAACTAACTACTGTTTACAAAAAATCTGAATTTTTCTACGGTTACTTTTGAACTCGTGTTCGGTCGATTGACAGATTTAAATCAGGTTCGTAGTGCGGAATTTAGTCCGCACTACGAACGAATAATTTTTGTTGGCAAGGAATAAAAAGTTAATAACTTAAGCGATTACTCGTTACTTTCGCTCTGCCTTCTTTGATGTGGCAACCTACAGGAGAGATGACTGTAGGAGGTGCTTGAATTATTAAGTTTTCGATCCTAATTGACCGGATGCGATCTCATATTCCGATCGAGCAACTCGATATTTTTCCTATTCATACTTTAACTCAGCAACGTCAACAATCGAGATCTTCAAAGCGATTAAAATTGTGCAAAATGCTAGTTGCTATAATTTTGGTTGTTATTCATATTGCGTCAGGCAAATCTGGGTAATTTGGCTAAATTTATTTCAGAATATCCTTTCCGGTTCCATTGAAATTATATTGTTCGATCTGCAATCGTGGGAACGATGATAGCTAATAATTTCTATGCTAGCGAATTTCATATAATACCAATTTTTCTGTTTGCCAATTCTACTGATTCCTATCAACTCAATCCAGCAATAATATTGACGCTCATAGCCAAAATAGCAGTGTTAAAAAAGAACGACAACACGCTGTGAAAAAGCACGAGATACCTCATGGAACGAGAAGTTGTCTGCACGTCTGCAACCTGACAAGTCATCCCAATCCCAAAGGAGAAATATAAAAAATCTTTGTAGTCTGGTTCCTCGTCGCCGGGAAAATCCAAACCCTTCGCCTGCGAATGGCTGCTGTGCTGCTTGCTGCTGTTTCCGTAGTAGCTGCGGGCATAGTGCATGGTGAAAATAGTGTGAACCTGCATCCAAGAGCCAACAATTGTCAGCACAGAAAGCCCCAAGTGCAAAAATAGCAAATGGGGGGGCAAGCCTTTGGTATCGCGCAGCAGGAAGACGATCGCCAACAAGCTAGCACAAGCGGCTGCGACGATCGTACTCAAGATAGTCAAGCGACCTGCATCCAACTGCTGAGCGTGGTGGCGCATCAGTTCTGGAGTGCCTTGCAGCATCAGCATCCAAGTTAAAATTAGGAAACTGACAGCGCCCGCGTTCCAAATGCAAAGCATCCGAGTCAGCAGGAAATAGTCAGGCGGCAGGACAACAGTAACTGCTATAGCGAACAGAACAGACACCAAAAGGCGGTGCCGGACGCTCCAAAGCCAGTGCATTTTGGATAAGCGAAGGTTTTTCACTACGATTCAAGATTAAGTTAGGCACAATCTAGATTAAAAAATGCCAATTACTGCTATCTTGCCAGGAACTCCCCAAAAAAAGGTAAGAATTGATAACGCGCAGCACAGAAAGGATGTTTCATGCCTTTTGATAGATCGATCGATCTCAACATTTTCGGTACAGTGGGACAAAATATAAATTGTGGTTTGACACTATGGCATCCTCCCAACCCCTCACAGGCCTTGAATTGATCGACTGCGCCAAAGCAAACGCCCAACAAGGAATCGTCACAGCCGCGCAGCTTTGCGGCTACGAAGCCGACCTCAACAGCTTCCAGCGGGAATTGAAACAGGCTTGCCAAAACATCGGCGTTGAAGTTAAGGAATTGAGCGATTTAATTACGGATCAGCAGATGATGAAACAAGGCAGGGGCATTGAAATCGCTCCCGATACTCCTTCAGAACTATAGGTTTAATCTGCACCGCACCAGTTTTACAGATTCAGACTGGCCCGACAGTATTTTGAGCCTGCTAGGTTAGTCAGGCTAGAATATTTTGCATGGAAGCTTCTGACTTTTGGCAGGAGTCCTGTTTCCTCCCGCGAAGATGGTGCTTTCTGGAGGGGGGGCTGAGATTGTTAGGAGAACTGTCGTGTCAGATCAGCAAGATCGAATTATGCGTTTGTTTATCGAGGAGGCTAAGGAGCACCTCGATACTCTAGAAAATGGTTTAGTGGATTTGAAGTCCACGATGAAAGACCCCGAAAGCGTTCAAGAGATGTTCCGAGCCGCCCATTCCGTCAAAGGAGGGGCGGCGATGCTCAGTTTGGATAGTATCAAAACAACCGCTCACCGCTTGGAAGATTGTTTTAAGGTACTCAAGGACGGGCCCGTAAAGCAGGTTGACCAAACGGCAGAATCCCTATTTTTAAAGGGAGTTGATACGCTTAAAGATTTGCTGGCGCGACTGGAAGGGCCTTTTGGTTTGAGGAATGAAGAGGGAGAAAAACTCGTTCAACAGGTGATGCCAGTTTTTGCTCAACTGGAAACTCATCTCAAAAACTTGGCTGCGGGTAAAGTTCCGGCTGCTGCTGCGGTGGCTCGCGGGGCCGGGGCCGCTCAAACCGCGGGCGGTGTGCCGGCGAATTTTGCTGCGGAAGTGATGGTTTTACTGAAAGAAATGTTGCAGGGGTTCAAACAGAAAGAATCGGCTGCTAGTCGCGAGCAGTTGGCGGCTGTGTGCGTTCGCCTGTATAAGTTGGGAGGTAAAATTGAGACTTGGCAAAATTTAGTGAAAATAGCTAGAGGGGCGATCGTTAATCCCAAAAACTCTTATAAAGTCTTAGCTCCGCTGATTATCAAAGAACTCAAGGAGGCTGGGGATTTGGTGCAAGGGGGGAAAGTTAAGACGATCGCTCCAAGTAAAAATTTGCTACTTTTGGCAGCAAGCCCAAAAACTGTAGAAGCAAGCGCCCCAGCAACCGCAGCACCACCGGCATCGAAGGAAGTAGCTCTTCCCGCCGACCCGAAGGCGGTAGTAAAGCTTTTGCTCAAAACTTTCAACAAAAAGCAACTTTCGGAAATCGCCAAGTTACTGGTTCATGCTATCAAATCCTCGAAATAGGAGTTGTTGCAGTAGAAAATAAGGTCAAAGCAATATTTTTGAGACGGAAATTTTCTGCTGCGTGCTCACAGCAGGCTCGTAGACTTGAGTTGCACAAGTATTCGATCGATCTGTCAACCGCAGATTTCCAGCGTACAAACACTGATGGACGCAGATAATTCAATAATTGAAAGCGATTGAGTGCAACTCTGGTGTAGTGCAGCAACGGTTAGTCGATAGGGGCATTGAAGATTTACGGATTTTTGATTTTTGCCTTCTATCTTCTACTGTTGGGCAACCCTGCGTTAGAATTTAGATATTAAGATCGGCGTGCAGTATTGTACCAGAATTAAACATCGAGCAGGCTCTAGAAGGCGGTAGCTGTGAAACCAATTCGTTCATTAGAAGATGCTTTAAACCGCTGTCAGGCGGCGGGAATGCGCTTGAGCCGCCAGCGTCGATTTATTCTAGAGCTTTTGTGGGATGCAAAAGAACACCTATCGGCTCGAGAAATTTACGATCGCCTGAACCGACAAGCGCATTCGATCGGTCATACTTCTGTTTATCAAAATCTGGAAGCCCTTTCGAGAGAAGGGATTATTGAGTGCATAGAACGCTCGGAGGGACGCTTGTACGGGAATGTCAGCGACTCTCACTCTCATGTCAACTGTCTGGATACGGCTCAGATTCTCGACGTTCATGTGGAATTGCCGATCGAGTTGATCGAACAAATTCAACAGCAAACTGGTGTCAAAATTGTAGACTACCGGATAGATTTCTACGGATACCGCTCGGCCGGGGCAGAGGCGGAAGCATCGAGTGTTAGCGAGACACCAAAGGCTTTTTAACCAGAAATCCCTAGGCTGCCTGCTGTTAAAGCAATGTTGGAAATAAACCTGTCGGCAGTATAAAATGATTTCAGTATGATTGCTCTGCGCCCGACGGCGATCGATCGCCGTCGGGCGCAGAGCAATTCTGTACGTTCAACAGTTGACTGCTGAGCTGGGACAGTTACTTCGGGCGATCGCGCGAGGAGATTGTCTGTTAGGGAAATTAATTTTTCCTTGCACGCTATAAGGGAGAGGCTTTAAACCCATTTTTTCGGGTAAAAAAGTTAAAACTTTAGTGAAACTCCCTAATTCAAAAGCAGAGTCAAATCTAAAATCTAAAATCTACTGACGGGGCTTAATACAGTTTTTTCTGCTAAACTGCCAGCGAGAGCTGTGAATAACAGTTTGATAACTGGTATGATCTACGTGCTTACAGAGCCTAAAATACTCCAAAGCCAGCAGTGGGGCGGGACACAAACCTCACTATAAAATGCCGTAAAGGGAAAGATTGCCAGTACCTTGAAGGAAGTTCTCGATCTCCTTAACAGGAGTCAGAATCCCACATCACAATCTATGGATTTGATGTGGGAGTGTCACGCATAGAGCGCATTACAGGACAAGCTGAAGTAATGGCGAGACGACAATCTGACCAATTCCACAGAGCACCGCAGTACAACCCATCACCCAAGCCGACAGCACAATTGAGTGCAGAGGCGATAGGCGATGCGAGTACCTCAGCAAGGGTGCTGCCGAGCAACGAGGGCAAGAGAACTTTTTGGCAGTGGCAGCTCATCTGGCTGAGTCTCCTAGTGGGATTTGGAGTCACCGGTGCGGCCGCATTCCTGTGGTTGCTGACTATGCCTCCACCACCAAATTGCCAACAACTGTCGCCGCTGGCGGCGGATGGAGAGCGACTTTACTGCGCTCAACAAGCGGCTAAGTCGGGAAAACTAGAACAGCTAGAATCGGCAATTGCACTGGTGCAGGCTTGGCCCAAAGAACACCCGCTATACTCGCAGGGGCAACATTTGATCGGAGAATGGTCAAAAGCCATGCTGCGTTTTGCCAGGGCAAAAATTGAGCAAGGGGATTTGAAGGGGGCTCTGGAGATTGTGGCGAAAATTCCCAAAACCAGTCCGTCTTACCCAGATGTAGAGGAAGCTGTTGCTGCTTGGGAAAAAAATTGGCAGGAGGGTCAAAAACTCTACGATACAGCCTTAACAGCTTTGAAAAGCGAGGATTTAAAGAAGGCTTGGGATTACGCTCAAGCTTTGTTCAAGCTGGAAAATATTTTCTGGAGTCAGAAGCGCTACAACGAGCTGATCCAGCAGATTTCTTTGGAAAGAAACGGCTGGCAGCGCTTGCAAGAGGCGAGAGATTTGGCGCAGGATGGGACTCCGCAAAAGTTCGCTGAGGCGATCGTCCTAGCTCGTAAAATAGACTCGCAGCTTTTTGCGCGCGCGAAAGCAGAGAAGGAAATTGAGGGTTGGAGCCGGACTTTGCTGGCAATGGCTACTAAGCGGTTGGAGGCGAAAGACTTGCCGGGGACGATCGAGGCGGCTTCTGTCGTGCCACAAAATACGCCGCTGTTTGCGGAAGCTCAAGATTTGATGCAGTTGGGTAGAGCTCAGGCGGTGACGTGGAATCAGTCGATTTCCACACCGCTACCACAACATATTTTTAGTTTGCTCGAAGGGCAGGGCGCTGCTAGCCAAATTGCTCCGGGCCGCCCTCTGTACAAGCAGGCTCAAGTTCAAATTGAAAATTTACAGGTGCAGTTTCAAGATTTGGTGCGGCTGCAAATGGCGAGCACGATCGCTGATTTTGGTCAGATAGGGGCATTTCAGGTAGCGATCGCTGAAGCGCAAACCATCGGCCCTTCTCAGCCGCGGCGGATTCACGCTCAAACTTTGGTGGCTACTTGGCGCCGGGAAATTCAGCGGATCGAAGACAAATCTTTTGTGACTCTGGCGAAGCAGTTGGCAGAGTCGGGAACGGTTGAAGGACTCAAGGGCGGCATTGCTCAGGTACGTTTGGTGGCTCTCAACCGGCCCCGGAGAATAGAGGCGCAAACTCTCTTGGCTCAGTGGACGAAACGCATTGAAGTGATTGAAGATCAGCCTTTTTTGGATGAATCTATCGCCCTGGCGAAGGAAGGAAAACTGAGCGCGGCTATTGATAAAGCTTCGGAAATTAAGAGCGGTAGGACTCTGTACGCCAAAGCTCAGGATAATATCTATCAGTGGGTGAGCGAACTGCAAATTGCTAGAGACAGACCGATTCTGGATCGAGCTGCTGAATTGGCGTCTCAAGGTAGTCTGTCGGCGGCGATCGATATGGCTTCGCAAATCGGTTACGGTAGAGCGCTGCATTCAGAGGCGGCAGGGGCGATCGGGCGCTGGAGTGCCGAACTCAGAGCCAACACTGCACCACCGCCTGAACCCGCTCGCGAGTACGCACCAGCACCACGACAGGAGGAGTACGCGCCAGCTCCGCGACAGGAAGAGTACGCACCAGCACCGCGACAGGAGGAGTACGCGCCAGCTCCTGAACCTGAACCTTACTATCCGCCCGCCAGACAAGAGGCTCCGGCTCCGGCTCCTGAACCTTACTATCCTCCAGCGAGGGAGCCTGAACCTTACTATCCTCCGGCGAGGGAGCCTGAACCTTACTATCCTCCGGCGAGGGAGCCTGAACCTTACTATCCGCCCGCCAGACAAGAGGCTCCGGCTCCAGAGCCAGCTCCGGCTCCAGCTCCAGAGCCAGCTCCGGCTCCGGCTCCGGCTCCGCCGTCGATTCCTGAATCAGCCGGGCCTCCTGATGCTAATTTGCTCCCCGAGTAATTGGGTTTTCTGGCGATCGACCTCTAACATCTAAAATCGAGTGAGTAATTTGCAACTGCTGTCGATCGATAACGACCCCATTTTCCGGCTGGGATTGCGAGTCGCCTGCGAACAATCTCCAGACTTGGAGGTTGTCGCAGAGGTTTCGACTGTCTCGGAGGCTGTGGAGGTTTTAGAAGCTCGCTCCCTCGACTCTGAAGTGGCCGAGAAGCCCCCAGATTTGGCAATTTTGGGTGTTGAGACCTTAAATTTGCGATCGGGTCAAGATTCGGCGCTGGCAGCTTGTGGCGAACTCAAAAGTTTGTACCCTAACCTGCCGCTCTTGCTGCTAGGCGAACCGCTGACACCGGAGTTGTTGGCGGTCTTACAAGCTGCGGGCGCGAATGGCTATTGTCCTAAAGGTAGAGATATTTCTGTGACAATGGAAGCTATTCGCGCGGTTGGTTCGGGCAGCACTTATTGGCCGGCGGATGCGACAGCTAACTCGACAATACAACTAAATTCAGCCGTAGTTGCAGCAATAGAAAACTCAGCAGCAATTGCTGCTGAGGAAAATCTAGATGATCCGATAGTCGATCGCCCTTTACGCCAAAACATCCTGACTGATGCTTTTGTGTCTGGATTGCGGGAAATAGACTCAGCTTTGGCGCTTGTCAAAGCTGATTTAGAAGAGGTGAAAGCGGCAGATGCGACGGATTTGCCCTCTATTTTAGACCGGGTTATAGTCAGCGGACGCCGCCGAGAATTGCTGGCTGCTCGCTGGATTGTCAGTCAGTTATTATTGGAAGCAAGAGGGCGATCGGGTTCCGCTCAAGGTAAAAAGAAGCAAGAGGGCGATCGGGCTTCGCTCAAGGTAAAAAGAAGAGAGAAGGCAGAAGCAAAAGCAGAGAATTTGTTGAATAATTCTCAGTTGCAAGTCGCGAAATCTCAAGTGGCGGCGGAATCTTTGGTGGTGGCAAATGATTGGCAAGGGAGTTTGTTTGATTCGGCGGCTGCTAAATTACAGTTTGATTTGGTGAATTTGACTGGCGTGCCTTTGGAAATCGATATTTTGCGATCGGCTCAAAAGCGCGAATTGATGAGTTCCATCCTGCGGAAGTTAGAGGATTTGCTAGAGGAATTGCGCTTTTCGCAAGTGCAGCCAACTCAATTGTCAGAAAAAATGCCTGCTATTTTGCGGGATTTGTGGGAAGCAACAATCATAGATTTTTTTGGCAAATATTATACGCTACAAACAGAAGAAAATCTGCTTTTAGACAACAGTCCAACAAACTTGAAACTGTCAGAAAATCCAGCGATAACCGCTGCTAATTTATTAAACGGCAGTAGCGTAGAAATGGTGCCGGTGCTGTTGGCAGAAGAAACAGCCGTGGCGGCAGAAATTCTTGACAAAATACCGATGACTGTTGATTTTTTTGCCCATTTATTATTTGAAATTCCTCTGACAGTTGGCAATCTTTCTTGTGTTGCTGGCAGCCCGCAAGCAATGCAGCGAGCGGAAGCTTTGTTAGAAAATTTGGCAATTCAAATTGCTAGCGGAGTAGTGCAGCCCCTACTGAATAATTTTGCAAATATTGAGGAAATCAAGCAAAACTTTTACGATGAAAAGTTGATTTCGACGCGGGAAATTGAGCGGTTTCGGAATAATTTATCCTGGAGATATCGCTGGGATAGCTATTTTGTAGAACCAAAAGCCATTTTTGAAAGCAGATTTTGGCTGTTTGTTTTGGGGGATGCGGGAATTAAGAGAATTTCTATTTATGCTCCGAGAAATCGGGAGTTGGCCCAGCTTTCTGGGTTGCAGTTGGTGTTGACTTTGCTGCTGGAAGCTAGGGATGCGATCGCGCCTAGGGTTCGCGCGGTGATTTCGCTGTTGGGTGCTGCTGTTGTTTATGTTTTGACGCAGGTGATAGGGCGGGGAATTGGTTTGATCGGGCGGGGAATTATTCAGGGAATTGGTAATTCTTTGCAGGATGGCAAATTTGGGAAAAATGGGTAATTAGTTAGTTAGCAGTTGGTGGTTGGCAGTAGTCATTAGTCATTAGTCATTAGTCAGTTGGTAGGGGCAGTGGATGGTGCGTGCCCGCCCTCTTAGTAGTCAGTAGTCAGCAGTCAGCAGTCATTAGTCATTAGTCAGCTAAAATATTTATAGCTGGTGGTATGATAACTAAACGGTATACAGTTGACTATCAAGCAATTGGGTGCTGGACTCCCGGATTTATCTGTGGGATTAATCTAAAACTTAATGTTATAAGGTTGACTTTTTATGAGTATTATGATATCGATTGATGCCGATCGCATAAACAGTTTAGATTTGTCTCCGGTGCGGACTGTGATCGAACAGTGGCTGGCCTCCGGGGCGATCGCCCAAAACGAACAACAGGTACAATTTGAAATTGAGTATCCGCGCGAAGAATTAGATCCGCGAGAAATCTCCGAAATTCCCGAAGTGCGGCTGTGGTTTATCCGCTTGGATGCTTGTTATCCTTGGCTGCCCTTTTTGCTAGATTGGAAAGGTGGAGAATTGGCCCGCTACGCGGCGATGTTGGTGCCGCATCAGTTCCACCGCACCCAAGGCATTCAGTACAATCCTGAAGCTTTAGAAATGTTTTTGATGAGCAAAATCTTTGTGTTGACTGATTGGTTGAACCAGCAGGGAATTCCCAGCAAGTCGAAGTTGATGGCGATGTCCCAAATGTTTGGTTACGATCTAGATGACGCTTTTTTTGATGTCATAGTACCGCACAAATAAGCGATCGGACATCTCATTAATATCATCCTAATTAGGTAGATAAATCTATACCTTAAGACTTACGCACAAAGGTATAAACCCGGTTTTTTCCCTGGTGGGGCGACCTGGAAAGCTCGCCCTACAAGCTATAAATTAGATTAAAAAAGCTTAATTAATCTTAACAGCAACCGCAAAATGGCTTTAATACAATGCTTTAACCAGCGCCATTAGCAATTTTGTTGCTTGACTTCACGTTTTCCTCAGAATTGAGAGTTAGCTTAGATAAATAAGTAGTGAGAATGTTCTTAGGAATGAAACCCATGTGGTCGATCGCATCTTCCTGATGACGTTGTACGGAAAGCTCAGAGGCGACAGCACTGATGACTAATGACTAATGACTGTTGACTGTGAACTGTTGACTGTTAACTGTGAACTGTTGACTGTTAACTGTGAACTGTTGACTGTTAACTGTTGACTAATGACTAATGACTGATGACTAATGACTACTGACTAATGACTGATGACTAATGACTACTGACTAATGACTAATGACTAATGACTAATGACTAATGACTACTGACTAATGACTAATGACTACTGACTACTGACTAATGACTAATGACTACTGACTAATGACTACTGACTAATGACTGATGACTAATGACTACTGACTAATGACTAATGACTACTGACTACTGACTACTGACTAATGACTAATGACTAATGACTAATGACTAATGACTAATGACTAATGACTAATGACTTCTTCCATCTTCATATCGATCGAGGAAATATCCCATGAAAACAGATTACCTCATCGTCGGCAGTGGTTTATCAGCACTGGTTTTCGGAGCTTTGATGGCAAACTCCGGCAAAACCGTACACATCCTTGAAGCTCACGAACACCCCGGAGGCTTTGGCCACACCTTTACAATGGCCAAAAAATACACCTTTAATGCCCAATTCCACTACGTTTGGGACTGCGGCGAAGGACATACAGTGAATCGAGTCCTCAAAAAACTCAATCTCGATCGCGATGTCACCTTTGAACGGTACGATCCGAATGGCTTCGACCACATGAGAATGCCGGGGTACGCACTAGATATTCCCTCGGAATCAGAAGAACTGATCCGCAGATTGTCGGCCCTGTTTCCCGAAGCAAGCGAGAGAATTCGCAAATTCGTCAACGAAGTCGAAAAAACCGGCGAAGGACTCAGAAAACTCGCTCCTCCCGTCAAACCAATTGAATTAATCAAAAATTTCAGCGAGGTATTCTGCGCTGTCCAGCACCTCAACAGCACGCTTCAAGACGTGTTCGACAAATTCCAACTCCCGCAAGCAGCCCAAACCCTATTAGCCTTGCAATGGCCGGACTTTTTGCTACCTCCGAACCAGCTTTCTTTCTATGCTTGGATTGCTTTGTTTCGAGGCTATCAAGAAGGTGCGTTTTACCCGACGCAGCATTTTGAAGATGTCATAAATTCTTTAGTTAAAGTCATTGAATCCAACGGCGGGAAGGTTTCTCTAAACCACGAAGTCACAAATTTTAGGGTGAAAGATAGAAGCGTAACGGGAGTTGAAGCGATGGATTTAACCACGCATCAAACCCATGAATTCACCGGCGACACGGTGATTTGCAACCTCGATCCCAAACGAGCGGCCAAGATGATTGGGGAGGAACTGTTCTCGAAAACAGTGCGGCGGAAACTCGACTACGAGTATTCTGCATCTAATTACATGGTCTACTGTGTTGTCAAAGATATCGACCTGCGAGACTATGGATTTGGTAAGTGGAATACATTTCATTCCGAACATTTGAATCTGAATGAAGCTTTTGCTCAAATGTACGATAAAAATGATTTTTCTAGTCCTAGTTTTGCAATTACCACACCCACTTTACTCACAGAAGCACGGGGGGATTGTCCTGAAGATTGTCAAATTGTGGAATTCCTGACTGTTGCTAATTACAGCTATTTTAAACAACTTTGGGATACCGATCGCAAAGCTTACAGACAGAAAAAACAAGAGATTCTGGACTCGATTTTAGACGTAGTTGAAAAACACTATGTTCCAGATTTTCGCAAACACATGGTATTTCACATTACCGGAAGTCCTACAACTAACGAGCGCTTCTGTTGGTGTCCTAACGGCAATTCCTACGGTTCTAGGCTGACCCCGAAAAACATGGGAGTCGATCGGCTAAATCACGAAACATCCCTCAACAATTTCTATTTCTGCAACGCCTCATCGGGCTATCCAGGCTTTGCGCCGACATTTTGGACGGGGGCGCTGCTTTATCAACGTTTATCCGGCGATGCGATTTTAGGCTAAGGAAAATTGGCAATTGGTTATTTTCCTGTTTCTCTCGTTTTTTTGGCAGAGCCAAGGAATGAATTTCACTCTTGCTCTGCCTCCTCTTAAAAATGACGAGGCACAGCAAGAGTGAAATACGTTCCTAGGTTCTACCTGGAAACGAAAATTTCTTCCATCTTCCATCTTCCTGATGACATTGTACGGAAAGCTCGGAGGTGACAGCACTAATAACTAATAACTGATGACTAATGACTAATGACTAATGACTAATGACTAATGACGGATGACTAATGACTGATGACTGATGACTGATGACTAATGACTTCTTCCTTCTATCAATCTAGGAGCGAACTATGAAAATTGCAATTGTTGGGGGCGGAGCTAGCGGTATGGCCACAGCCTACTGGCTCGATAAACAGAAGCATCATGTTACAGTGTTTGAAAAGCAACCGATTTTAGGCGGACACATACGCACGCTCAATAAAAATGTTTTGCCAAATCAATCTGAATGCAATGAAATATTAGAAAATGGGGTGCTGGAATTTCCCACAGTGTTTTACAATTTTGTGGATTTAATGCAGGAGTTAGGCGTTGAATTAGAACCAGTGCAGATTGGTTCGGCGCTATTTTTAAAAGATGGCAGTCACTTTTTGTCTGCGGTTTCAATCAAAAAGAATTTCACGGGAATTCAACGTCTGATCGAATATTTGCGGCTGGATGCTCTTTATGCTCGTTCGGCTGGATTTATTTTAAAAATGCGGTTTGCCAAACAGCACGATTTCTACGATATCGCGCTTTCTCAGATTTTGAAAAGTTCGTGCATCCGCAACGATTGGCTGAAGTTGTTGACGATGTACAGCTACTCAATACCGTTTGAATTGCTCGACGATTTCCCGGCAGAGTTGGCGATTCCCATGCTGCGGGAATATGCGTTGGTTAACTGGGTAAGGATTAAAGGGGGAGTGTATTCTTACATTGAAAAGATTCTGGAGCGCTTTCAGGGCGATATACTGCTAAATGTGGAGATTGCCAAGATTTTTAGAAGTGCTGATGCTGTAAAAATTGTGCTTTCTGATGGGGAGATTCAGGAGTTTGATAAGGTGGTTTTTGCGATGCCGCCAGACCAAGTAATGAGGCTGTTGGCTGACCCGACGGAGGCGGAAACGAAGCGGTTTGCGGCCTGGAAACCCAATTATGCCACGACGGTGCTGCATTCGGATACTTCGATGTACGATCGCTACGGCATCCGCAAGTTATCAGAATTTGATTTTTTCGAGACGGACAAAGGATGGGGCTACAATGCGAGCTTGAATCAGCTTTGTGGCATTTCGTCACCGCGAGAGTACAGTTTAGCATTTCGACTGGAACAGTCGATCGACCAAAACCAGATTATTCACATTCAAAAACATCATACACCCATGTATAGTGTCGAGTCTTTTCGATACCGAGACGAAGTTATCGAGACTAACGGCGAGAACCACACTTATCATGCGGGAGCTTATTTGGGGGATGGTTTGCACGAAGGAGCGATTACCTCTGCCTTGCGAGTCGCAAAATTAATCGGGTGAGTTGAATAGACTTGAGTTGCACTCTGCATCGCAGACAAAATTGAATTATCTGCATCCATCAGTGTTTATCCGCTGGAAATCTGCGGTTAAGTAAGTCGGTGGGGAAAAACACAACTGTGTTAAGAAAGATAAATGAGGCTAAAACCCCAATCCCTCCTGCATTCTGTCTCCTGACTCCTGCCTCATCCCAACTACAAATATTTACGCCTTTCTACTTAACATATCGAATATTTAGGTAACACAAGTCGAATCAATGCCATAGTAACTTTTCCCGAATGCTTACGCTGCGACACAACCAGTCGCAGTTAAGCAGACATCAAGGCTCACAGATGCGGCCATTGTCGAGCCGGCTAACAAAGTACCCTCAAAGTTAGCTCCCAAGAATGTTGCGCCGCTCAAGTCTGCCTCGCTCAAGTCTGCATAACACAGCCTAGCCCAATCGAGATTTGCCTGCACCAAAGAAACTCCCACCAAGTTCGCTCTGGTTAAATCTGCTCCCTTCAACTGAACGCCGCGCAACTGAGCCCCGCTGAGATTTGCTGCTAACAAATTGGAGCCTTCCAAGTTGACCCCGTTGAGTTTGGCTTCGCTGAGATTGACACCATTGAGGTCTGTCCTGCTGAGATCGATGCCGTTCATGTAAGCTTTCCTGAGATAGATGCCTGTGAGTTGAGCGCCAAAAAGCTTTGCACCGCTGAGTTTTACCTCTGGACAGTGCGCCCAGTTGAGATTTGCTCCCGTGAGGTTTGCTCCCCGCAGGTTGACGAATTGCAAGTCTGCCGTACACAGATTGGCGTTCCAGAGAATGGCGCTCCGCAGGTTGCTACCTATGAGTTGAGCTCCGGTCAACTTGGCCCTGGGGAGTTTTGCTTTGACGAGGAAAGCTCCGCTGAGATTGGCTTTCGTAATATCTGCGTCGGCTAGTCTGGCTTGACCCATTTTGGCAAAACTCAGATTTGCCCTGCAAAGGTTTGCGCCGTTGAGTGCTGCTTTGGTCAGATGCGCCCGACTCAGGTTAGCTCCCGCAAGGTTAGCCCTCGAAAGATTTATTCCGTCCAAGATAGCTCCGCTGAGATTGGCTCCGCTCAGCTCGGCATCTGCAAAGTCTCTTTTGCCATTTTCGTAGTCTTTGAGTAGCTCAGTGACTTCCATAGCGGTTAGATTCCTAATAGCGAAAATTTCTCTAAAAATTCTTAACTCTTAATAAATATTTTATATCTAATCGAGCGGAGGCGATCGCACTTTCGATCAAGCTACAAACTAACTTGATATTTCTCAAGATACTCGGTTTTTTTTGCAACGCTGCGGACAGTTTTGGACAGTCAACCCTAGAAGAGGGGTTTGAGGGGAGGGGTACGAAGGCAGCGCTGGCCGAGGCACGTTATAGGCTGTCCGGTAAATAAAGGGTTTGAGGCTGCGACATCAAAACTGTTCGGTTAAAAGTAATTTCCGACATTTTACCGATGATATCTGTAGATGCTCTTTGTGCAAAATCGGGTCGGTCATCTACCAAAAATTATCAAAAATCAACCGCAAGCAATCTTGTGTCTGCTAAAAATATGCAATGAAATAAGAAATACTTTTGTAGTTGGGACTAAATTTCTCTGAAAATGCTGTGGACTAAAGTCATCACTACAAACCTATTTTATTCAGGGTAATTTAGCGGATACACTCTCAAATCAGTTTGAGGCAACCGGTTTTAAGGGCAGTTAGACAGATGTTTCAATCTATGTTATGCTGAGTCAAAACAGAGGAATCATTATGTCAAAAGAAAGAAAAAGCAACAAAGAAGTCAAAAAGCCCAAGAAACAGCCTGACGCTGCGGCTAAGCCGAAGGATGACAAAAAAAAGTCATGGTAGCAGTGACGGCAGCAAGTAGAGATAGCAGCCGATTTCGGGATGGCTATTAATGCTGTGCAATGGTCATTACTACAATTTCCAACATCGAAATATCCCTTTTTGGGATAATCCGAAAATCTGTTTCTTATGTCATGTGGCTCGAAGAAACTTAATAATCAGATTCGTATGTAGTGAGGAATTTAGTCTTCTGCTTATCAGGATTAAAGTCCTCACTACAAACCTTGTTTATTATTGGTAATTGAGCGAACGCGATATTTTATTTAGGGTATGTGCAGTTCAGTTTTTAGGTATGAATATCAAATGTTTCCTTGCCGCATTTAACACATTCTATTAATTTACTAATAAAAAAATATCTCGATCGCCCAAACAGCTCAAAATCCGCTCATAGAGATATCTCAGTCACAGAAATATTACCGCCAAAACACACGTCAACATCAGTCCCCGCCGCCCGATCGCGATTCCCGTATTCTCCAACATAATAAAAGTATTCTCCCTCCATTTTGTACTCAACCGGCAGCGGCTCAGTCGAAGGCTTGCAAAACACAATTTCCGGTTCCGCACTTCCCGGCGCTAAATGCGGAAAATTTACATTCCAGAAACACCCAGACTTTGATTCCCGTTGCAGCAAATCCGCCAATACTCGGGATGTCCAGCGAGTCGCGACATCCCAGTCAATTTCGAGCGGCCTTTTAATCCGGTGGGAAATTGCGATACCGGGAATACCGTGCATTGCAGCTTCCCGCACCGCAGCCACCGTACCCGAAATGTACACGTCAACGCCCAAATTGCCACCGGCGTTAATCCCCGAAAGCACCAAATCCGGCTTCGCACAAAGGTGATGAAGAGCGATTCGCACGCAGTCTGCGGGTGTTCCCCCCACAGCATACTCAAATTCCGATCGCCGATCGACATGAATCGGACTGTGAGCCGTCACCTGATGCCCGCAGCCCGATAACTGCCCCTGGGGAGCCACCATAATTGTCTTGCCTTCTACAGCCTGCAAAAGTGCCTGAATCCCCGGAGCGTCGATGCCGTCGTCGTTGGTTAAAATTATTGTCATTAAAAAATTGTCGCAGCTCTCAACCAACTTGTGGTAAAGTTTTGTGTCGATCGCCCGATCGAATTATCAGCACAAGTTCAGTTAAACGCGATCGCAGCTATGTTTTTACCAATTCTACCCTTAGCTCAAGCAATTGCCGCACCTCCCACCCAACAGCAACTGATTATCCAGCCAGAAGTCCCCCTACCGGAAAACGAACGGGATGTGCAGCCGCCGCCGCCAAGCAGCAGCCCGCTGAATACTGTGACAGTGCCCCAGCAAGTGCGCGTTTTGCCGGGAAAACTCGACAACATTCCCGTTTTCAACAGCAACAGCCCGGAAGTCGTGCAAACCGAAGGCATTTTGCTCTCCACATTTCCCCAAGAAGGTAAACAAGTACCTTCTGCACACTTAAACTTTCCCTTCAAAAATCGATTTGATATCTTCGCCCACCACATCGCCAAAGCTAAAAATCGCAACGAAACTCGCACCTTATTTCAAGGAATAATTGTCTACAATCCCAACTCGGAACCTGTTACTTTAAAAGTCTTGCAAGGAGCTACCTATTTAACTCAGCCGGATGCGTTGTTTGTCGATTTGCCCTCGTATTTAGAAAATCGATTCGGCACAGTGTTTGCGGGGCCTGGAAGCCGGATTACCAGCGATGTACTGCGGGGGTACAGACAAGCCATTTTGCCCGCTGCGATCGAAATTCCGGCCATGCAGAGCCGAATGCTGATGAATTTGCCGATACCTGTGGGGAATATTAGGCCTGCTTCCAACGGGCGATCGACTTTGATGCGAATGTCGAGCAGCAATTCGGTTTATGTTGCTAGTTTAGCAATGTTTGCTCCTCCAACTAAAAATGGAGTCGAACAATCTCCGACATTAGAACAGTGGGAAAATATTTTAAATACCAAAGGTTTAGCGGGGCCGAGAGATTTGGCACCAACTCCGCAAGACGAAAATCCGCTGCAAAAAATTTACGGCCGCGTGGCGGGAGTAGCTGAAGGTTCGGAGTGGAAAGCTAAAATTACTGATAATTCGAGAACCGATTATTTAACTGTTCCTAAGCGCGGCGAGTCATTTTCCTATGCTCTGAGCACTACGGATACGGGTACTTTTGGAACTGGTCAAGTTCAAAGCGCTAAAATGTTAGCTCGCTATCCCGATACTGCTTATTTTGCTCACGGTAATTACGGGATTCAATACAACTTAACTTTTCCGCTTTATAACAAATCTCGCGAGCCTCAATCGGTGAGTATTAGAATGCAAACACCGATTAAAACAAATACAAAATCGGGGGGATTGATGTTTTACGATCCGCCGGAAAATCGGATATTTTTCCGAGGTACGGTGCGGGTGATATTTAATGACGATACGGGGAAAACTTTGACGCGCTACATTCACATTGTCCAGCGCCGGGGACAGCAGGGGGAACCTTTGGTGAATGTGAATATGAAGCCGGGGGAACGCCGTTTGGTGCAGGTGGATTTTTTGTATCCGCCGGATGCGACGCCGCCGCAAGTTCTGACTGTGCGATCGAGTAATTAGTCAGTAGTCAGTAGTCAGTAGTCAGTTGTTAGTTGTTAGTTGTTAGTTGTTAGTAGTCAGTTGTTAGTTGTTAGTTGTTAGTTGTTAGTTGTTAGTTGTTAGTAGTAATTACGCAACCACTCCTAAAAAACTCATGATTGACAAATCAAAATCACAATTAACAACTAATGACCGATAACTAATGACTAATGACTCCTCACTAATGACTACTGACTAATGACTACTGACTCCTAATTAAAGTGTCAAAGACTGAGGATTTGTCTCAATCAATTTGGCTAAATCTTTCAAGAAAGATGCAGCGTCAGCACCGTAAATTACTCGGTGATCGCAAGTAATATTCACTTGCATTTGGCGCTTCACTCCCATCAAACCTTCCTCGTTTGCTACTACTTGCGGCCGCGAAGAGCCGATCGCCAAAATCGAGCCTTGATTCGGCGGCAAAATCGCATCAAACTTATCTACTCCAAACATTCCCAAATTGGAAAGAGTAAAAGTTCCCGTGCTGTATTCGTCAGGTTTTAGCTGTTTGGCGCGGGCGCGATCGACTAAATCCTTCCAAGTGCGGGAGAGAGAATATATGTCGAGGCGATCGGCATTTTGCAACACCGGCGTAATCAAACCGCCGCCCTCCATCGCCACCGCTACCGCCACATTAATATCAGCGCGGTGTTGAATTCCCGACTCTACATAACAAGCATTCAGCAGAGGATGTTTTTGTAAAGTTACTGCTACAGCCTTCGCCAGCATAGCCGTCATCGTGACGCCCTTCGACTTAATTTGTTTGTAGAGTTTGTCCAGATTATCAGTAGTAATTGTGTAACCCACGCGGAAACAGGGCACGCTCAAACTTGCTTCCATGTTGCGTACCACCGCATTTTGCAGCGCGTTCATCGGTACTCTGTTACCGGAAAGCGCCACTGCTGGGGCTGGTGCGGGTGCAGGTTTGGCTGCTGCGGGTGCGGCTGCTGCGGGTGCGGGAGTTGCGGGGACTGTTACCTGTTGCTGAACCGGGGCTGGTTGGGCTTTACCGGCTGCTGCTTCCACGTCTTCTGCAACAATGCGACCGTTGGGGCCGCTGCCTTTGATCGAATTCAAATCTACTTTAAATTCTTTGGCTAATTTGCGAGCGCGGGGAGAAACGACGCTGCGGCCGTTTTGGCGGCTGACGTTTTGCTGCAAACCTGCTGATGCGGTAGCTGCGACTGGGGCGGAGGCTGCTGGGGCTGGGGCGGAGGCTGCGGTTGCACCTGCTCCTTGTTTCTGAGCTTCTGCAATTTCGGCTTCTGTTTCTGCTACTAGGGCGATCGCGGCTCCCACCGTCGCAACTTCGCCAGCTTGTACAATAATTATTGCTAGATAGCCTTCGTAGAAAGATTCGACATCCATGTCGGCTTTGTCGGATTCAACTACGACTACGGTTTCGCCCTTTTCTACTTTGTCTCCGGCGGATTTGACCCAGGAAACAATTTTGCCCTCTGTCATGGTAGAACTCAGGGCTGGCATGAAAACTTCGCGAATCATCTGTAAAAAGTCCTTTTGATTTGGTAATTGGCGATCGGTATTTGGCGATTGATAATTGGCGATCGGCAATCGGCAATAATTATTATGATGCCAGCCTCTAGTCCGAAGATGTGCGACTATCAACTCAAAATTACATACCAATTACCAATTACCAATTACCAATTACCAATTTCTAACTTCTAAATATCACCTCGAATTTCTTCGACTATGCCGTCGCGGAGTAGAATTTCTACTTGCATTTTTTGAATCAAGTTTTCTCCCATCCCGACGGTGAACGTGCCGTCAATTTGACCTTGACTAACTTCTTGTTCGAGGTCTAAAACCTGTACTTGTTGGAGTTGTTGCAGGTTTTGGTTTTTTTGTTCTAGCAGTTCGCTCTTTCTTTGATTCACTTGCACTTGAATGTTTTCTATTTGCTGCGTTACTTGCGGGCCTGGGGGTTGCAGGTTTTGCTTTTGGATTTCAGAAATCATCCGGCTCCCTTGCATTTCTAGCTGTTGTAGCTGAGAATCTATTTGGTTGATTTGGCCTTGGAGCTGTTGTTGAGCTTCTTCTTTCCAGCGGGGAGTAACGATGACTTTCACGCTAATCGATCGCTTCAAGAGTAATTGTGGTTCCATGTTGTTGCTTGTCAATTATCAAGGGGAATTAGTCATTAGTCATTGGTCCTAAGTCATCCGTCATTAGTCATTAGTTCGCAAACATTTCCTAAGGACTGAGGACTCGGATTCGAGACTAGGGCGTTGGTGTCAACTTAACCTCAAACCTACGATCGGTCTTCTGTCTGGCGATTTAGGCCAGATCCCGCCTAGCCCAGGGCCCGCACGCCCCTAGGTCGGGGGGGATAAGAATCTTCTCAAAGTCAACCCCTCTTCTTAAGGGGGATGCGAGGGGGATCTGGCCTCTGCTATCAACCAGAGATACAAAGGTTTTCAGGCGATTGTTGACACCAATTGGGACTCGGGTGTTGGGATCATTTTTGCTTTTCCATTCCCCAAGTCCTGCGAATATTTTCAAAACATCCCGTCAATCATATCGCGGTAGTGTTCAGTCACAACCGGGCGCTTAATTTTCAGGGTCTGGGTCAACATTCCATTTTCCATTGAAAATGGCTCCTGAATCAACCGGAACGGGCCGATGCGATCGTCCGCGCGGTATCCAGGGCGATTTTTCACCTCCCGGTTCAACTCTTGGCGGAATAAGTCTTGAATTATCTTGCTATTCCAGTCAATTTCCTGTATGGGCGGACTCTGAGTTTCGCCCCATTTCAGTACGGCTTCTGAATTGGGGACAATTAAGGCGCCGATCGATTTCTGGTCTTGACCTACTACGATAATTTGGTCGATGTAGGGGCTGCGGATGCAGGCATCTTCGATCGGCTGCGGTTCGATATTTTCGCCGTTGCTGAGGACGATCGTATCTTTGGCCCGCCCGGTCAAAACTAAGTCGTTTCCCGGTGTCAGCCAGCCTAAATCGCCGGTGTCAAACCAGCCCATCGAGTCCATCACCTTTGAGGTAGCTTGGGGATTGAGATAATAGCCCGCCATGATTTGCGGCCCTTTTGCCAATACCAAGCCGCGCTGGCCCGGAAGCAGTTGCTGCCGAGTCTCCGAGTCTACTATTTTAATTTCCGTACCTGGAATAGGCTGTCCGGCAGAACCTTTAAGATTGTGCCAAGGGCGACGGACTGTCAAAACCGGGGATGTTTCGGTTAAACCGTATCCCACCAACAAACCGATATTCGCAATTTCAAAGAAATTGTCTAAATGCGCGGCCAAAGAACCGCCACCGCTGATTGCCCACTTAAAACGTCCTCCCGTAGCTTCCCGGACTTTTTGGTAAACGAGTTTTTCGGCAAGGGCGTAAACGGGCGACAACAGAATAATTTTGATCCGGGCGATCAAGTTTTCAGCAACTGAGGCAGGTTGTAAATTGAGAGTTAATCCTTCGACAATCCGGCGGGATTCTATGTATTTTTGGCTGGCAGATAACAGGAAATTCACCAATTTTTGTTTGTTGGGAGGCTGTTCCCGAAATTGCTTTTGTACTGCCTCGTAAATCGATTCCCAGATGCGCGGAACGCTGACCATGTACTGGGGTTTGTAAGTTTTAAAGTCTTGTTTGAAATAGCGAATGCTGGTGTAAATTTGGGTGCATCCTTGGGAAAACATGAAATATTCAACCGTGCGTTCGTAGGCGTGCCAACTGGGGAGGATGCTGAGAACGCCATCGCCGGCTTCGGGCTGGAGAATTGTCCCGAAGGTGGTGATTTGGTGCAGCAAATTGCCGTGGGTCAGCATAACGCCTTTGGGTTTGCCGGTGGTACCGCTGGTGTAGAGGAGAGTGGCGAGGGTTTGCGGGTTGTGGTTGGTGGGTTTGAGGGTGCTACTTGCCCCTGTGGCCATGACTTCGGAAAATTTGACTGTGTTGAGGGTTTGGTTGGTTTCCGATTCTTCGTCGGAGAGGAGGACGACGAGTTGAATGGGTAAGTCGGGGAGGCGGTGTTGGAGTTTTTTGAGTAATGCCTGGTTTTCGACTACTAAGGCGGTACTGCCGCTGTCTTGGATGATGTGGAGGAGTTCTTCGGGGTCGGCGGTCGCGCCTCGAACGACGTTGGCGGCCCCGGCGGTCATGATGCCTTGGTCGGCTATCAGCCAGCGGGGGCTGTTGTCGGCGAAGAGGGCGACGCGGGGAGGGATTGCTTCTTCGGGATTGGATTGGATGCCGAGGGCTTGCAAGCCGCTGGCGAATTGCTGGATTTGGTGGTAGAGGTCGGTGTAGGTGAGTTTGATTTCGGGCTGGCTGTGGGGGTCGTGGAGGGCGACGGTTTGGGGAAATCGCTGTTTGACGATCGCCCAAATTTCGGGTACGGATTTAATGGAACTGTAATCGATCAGGCGGCTGAGGTTCGCGCGATCGCGATCGGTCATTTGAGACAATGTGTAAGACGCTGGGTCGTTCATAGTTATTTTTTGTGAGTTTTGGGCGATCGAAGTATTTGGTAAATTTAGCATCTCTACTTTTGTGCATAATACCTTTCTGCATAATACCTTTCTGCCGAAAAAATATAAGTTGACGGTTTGGTAGCGGTATTTCGTAAATAAACATCGCTATAGCACTTCTCACAAATATGAGGGATTGATAGATCCCCCCAATCTCTCAATCCCCAATCTAAAATCTAAAACCTAAACCTCACCTTTTTGAGAAAGTCAACCTAGGGTGCATCGCCAATCACAACTCTCGCCCCACAACGCCGGATCAAACCAGCGACGCACCCTACAACTTATAACTTCAGTAAACCCTATTGAACCTGTATCTCAGCTTTTTGAGAGGGGTTGACGAATACTCACCTATCTAAAGTATGAATAATCGCGAACCCGCCCGATCGAATTTATGTTATATATTGCAACTCATATCCCCAGATAATTGACTGAAACGGGCATTTTCTCGGTAGTCTACCGGACAGTCAATCACGCAGGGGACATCTTGAGCCAGCGCTTCCTTCAGGATAGGAATCAAATCGCTAGCAGATTCCACCCGGTAGCCTTTTAAACCCATACTTTCGGCAAATTTTACAAAGTCGGGATTGCCAAATTTGATGAAATCTGAATGGCCAAACTGATCTTCCTGCTTCCATTCAATTAACCCGTAGCCGCCGTCATTAAAGATGAGAGTCACAAAATTAGTACCGACGCGCAACGCAGTTTCTAACTCTTGACAGTTCATCATAAAACCGCCGTCGCCGGTGGCTGCTACTACTTTGCGATCGGGATAAACGAGTTTTGCCGCCACCGCGCCGGGAATCGCAATTCCCATTGCCGCAAATCCGTTGGAAATTAAACAGGTATTCGGGCGATCGCAATGATAGTGCCGCGCGATCCACATTTTATGAGCTCCCACATCAGATATGACAATATCTTCCGGGCCCATAACTTGCCGCAAATCGTAAATGATTTTTTGTGGCTTGATCGGGAAACCATCATCCGCTGCATATTGTTCGTACCCAGCGCGAATATCCGCCCGCAATTGCTTCGCAAAAGGGTCTACTTTTTCCATGCGATCCGCGCGCTGCAAAATTTCATTGAGGGAATCAGAAATATCCCCCACAACTTCTACAATAGGAATATAACTGCTATCAACTTCTGCAGGCAAAGCTCCAATGTGAATAATCGGAATTTTCCCGTCAGGATTCCACTTTTTCGGGGAATATTCAATTAAATCGTAGCCAACAGCAATCACTAAATCCGTTTCTTCAAAAGCACAACTAATGTAATCTCGCTTTTGCAATCCCGTCGTCCAAAGTGCCAAAGGATGAGTGTAAGGAATTACGCCTTTGCCCATAAAAGTATTAGCTACTGGAATATTTAATCGAGTAGCAAATTCTGTCAAAGTATCGCTGGCGTTAGCGCGGACTGCGCCGTTTCCTACTAACAGCAAAGGACTTTTTGCCTTAGAAATTGCTATGGCTGCTTTATTCAGGCTTTTGTAAGCGCCAAAAGTTTTTTCGCGGTTGTCTTTGGTGAGCGGCTCTCCTTCCACAGGCATTGCGGCGATGTTTTCTGGCAAGTCAATATGAACTGCTCCTGGCTTTTCGCTTTGAGCAACTTTAAAAGCTTTGCGGACGATTTCTGAGGTCGTGCTGGGGCGGACAATCTGAGCATTCCACTTAGTAACAGGCGCAAACATAGCTACCAAATCTAAATATTGGTGTGATTCTATGTGCATTCTGTCTGTACCGACTTGTCCGGTAATTGCTATTAGAGGAGCGCCGTCTAAGTTGGCATCAGCAACTCCTGTCATTAAGTTAGTTGCGCCGGGGCCCAAGGTGGACAAGCAAACGCCGGCTTTGCCTGTGAGGCGACCGTAAACGTCGGCCATGAAGGCTGCGCCTTGTTCGTGGCGAGTAGTAATAAATTTAATTGAAGAGGTTCTTAGGGCTTCTAAAACTTCTAAATTTTCTTCTCCGGGAAGTCCGAATACGTATTCTACACCTTCATTTTCTAAACATTTGACAAGTAGTTGAGCTGTGTTCATTTCGGTTTTTTCCTGTTTAAATGGGGCGGTATTTTCTGACAAATTTTTCGTCAAAATACTAGATTAATTTTAACCGCTGATGAACGGGTATTGACGCAGATTAATTGATGTTTTGACGAAAAATTTGTCAGATTTTGTTTATTTTACCCACACTGTTTTGATGTTGACAAATTCGTGAATTCCTTGGATGCTCAATTCGCGTCCGTAACCGGAGCGTTTGATGCCGCCAAAGGGCAGTCTGGGGTCGGATTTGACTAAGCCGTTAATGAATACTGCGCCGGCTTCTAGTTCGGAAATAAACCGATCGCTCTCTGTTCTTACTGTAGTCCAAGCTGCGGCACCCAAGCCAAAGGATGTGCTGTTAGCTAGGGCGATCGCCTCATCGATGCCTGCAACCCGGAATACCAAGGCTACCGGGCCGAAAAACTCTTCTTGACGCGCCGCAGCATCCGCAGGAATATCTGACAGGATAGTTGGTAAGTAAAAATTGCCCGCCTTCTCTGACAGCGGGCGGCCGCCTGTGAGAAGTTTGGCGCCCGATTGGATGCAGGTTTGCACTTGACTGTCCAATTCTTTGAGGATTGCTGGGGTAGCCAAAGGGCCGATATCGGTTTCGGGTAACATCGGATCGCCTACTTTTAATTGCTCGAATTTTTCGATAAATCCTTTAATGAATTCGTCGGCGATTTCTTCTGCTAAAATAAAGCGTTTGGCGGCGATGCAAGATTGGCCGTTATTCACGATCCGCGATGTGACTGCTGTTGATAAAGCTAATTCTAAATCGGCGCTGGACATTACAATAAATGGGTCGCTTCCTCCCAATTCCAACACTACTTTTTTGAGATTTTTGCCGGCATTTGCTGCCAAACTTTCCCCGGCGGGTTCGCTACCGGTGAGAGTTGCTGCTTTGATGCGATCGTCCGCAACTATCTTAGCTACTTTCTCAGATCCCACTAACAAAGTTTGAAAAACTCCTTCGGGAAAGCCAGCTTCCGCGAAAATTTCCTCGATTTTTAAAGCGCACTGCGGCACGTTGGAAGCGTGTTTGAGCAAGCCGACATTGCCTGCCATCAGCGCCGGTGCGGCAAACCGAAAAACTTGCCAAAATGGGAAATTCCAGGGCATGACGGCTAAAATAACGCCCAGCGGTTGGTAGCGGACAAAGCTACTGCTAGCATCTGTGGTTGCGGCTACGTCTGCCATAAATTGAGCGGCATTTTTGGCGTAGTAGCGGCAAACTAAGGCGCATTTTTCTATTTCGCCGATCGCCGATTTGAACGTTTTGCCCATTTCCAGCGTCATCATTTCGGCGTAAATTTCGCGATCGCGCTCCAAGATATCCGCAGCTTTTTGCAGCCAAATTGCTCGCTGCTCAAACTGCAAGTCGCGGTAATTGTTAAAAGCTTGCTGTGCTAATTCCAGCTTAGCTTCAATTGCCTCATCCGTTATCTCCTCAAAAGTTGAGAGCGTTTCTCCCGTTGCTGGATTGATAGTAGCAATAGTCATTGTTTCATCTCCTTTTCAAAAAACACAAAACTCCCTGATAGTTGTGAAGCTACCTCGGGAGTTGCATTGATATATTACAAAATTGGGATCGATCGGCCATACTTTTAGGTTTGGCTAACTTGCCAGTGCCGGGATTTGTTTAAATCTCTCTGTTTTTAATTATAGTGCAAGGTATTAATCGCAAATCTTAAGAAATTTTGTTTTTAAAGTTTATATTTGCGATCGAAGTGGCAACTTCCAGGAGCTGCCTGGGAACCCATATAAGCGAGGAAGAGCCTCGGCTGGGACAATCGAAAATAGAGGCATAGCCTCCGGATCTCCGCTACCAGGTAGAGCCTGGTAACGAGTAAAAAACGAGTAACTACACGCTCCTAAACAGACTTCTCCTCAATGTAATTCTGCACGTAAGACTGATAGTAATACCTGCTGCCCTTATCGTTATTAGCCACCATTCCCAACAGCGGAATTCCTGCCATTTTCAAATCCTCAAAAGCCAACAACAGCGCCTCCCGCTCAGTTTGATGCAGCCCAACTACCAGCATCAATCCGTTAGTTTGACCGGCCAACAAATTTGCATCTGCCAAACCCAAAAGCGGCGCAGTATCGTAAATAACTAAGTCAAAATGACTTGCCAAAGCTGCCATTAAATGCTGCATTTTTCGCGAAGAAAGTACCTTGGTGGGGTCTGGAGGTACTGGCCCGGATGTTAACACAAATAGGTTTTCATCCCTGGGCGATCGCACGATCGCATCTTCCACATCCAAATCCTCAGCAATCACGTTGTGCAAGCCTTGCCAGTTCGGCAAACCGAGCATTTCGTGCACCTGCGGCCGCCGTAAATCCGCATCCACCAACAGCACTTGCTGGCCCATTGCAGCCGCCGCCCGTGCCAGATTTACTGCCACAGTAGACTTGCCATCAGCTACTTGACAAGACGAAATTACACAAGAATTGATCGGAGTATCAACGTTTAGCAACCGAATATTAGCATTGAGCGATCGAAAAGCCTCTTGAAAAGCATCCGTCGGCATCGGCGAAATTTCCACATCCACCGAAGTCTTCTCAGCAGGCGGCAGTCTCAAAATTTTATCGCTAGCAGGAATTATCCCCAACAAAGGCAGGTGAATCGAATGTTTGACATCCTCGGGAGTCTCGAACACCGTTTTATTATTAAACCGTTCCGCCAACTGCGCCATCAGCATACCGAACACCAAACCAGCCAATCCCCCCAAAGCCAAATTCAAAGGCATAATCGGAGCAACAGCCATCAACTCGCCATTTCTATAGCGCGGAATTTCCGGCTTCGCAATCACCTCCCAAGCCACCTCTTTTTGACCCACAGCTTCTAGCTGCAAAGCTTGCTGTTTCGCCAGCAAACTATTCAGCGTATTATTAGTCAACTCCGCCTCCCGCTGCAAATCCGAATAGCGGCGCAAAATCACCGGAAATCCTTGAGAATATTGATTCAACTCCTTAGCAGCTTGTTCCAAAACCACATTTCGCACCCCCAGCACCTGAATCAAATTAGCAGTACCGATAAACTGCTCGATCAACTTAATCCGCACCGGATCTTGAAAAGCCAGCACCTGCGAATTCACCTTAGCCAAATCAGTTCCCAAAACTTGTTGGGCTTCTTTCTGCAACAAAGGAATCAAATTATTGCGCTGTTCTCGCAACAATTGAATTTGTGGAGTTTGGTCTGTATATGTAGCCGAATTAATGGCAATTTGCCCTTCCAATTGCTGTAATTGAGTCAGCATTGCTTGATAGCGGGGAGCTTGACTCAAAGCCGAAGCCATCAGCGCTTGTTTCTGGTTCAATCCGAGCTGATTTTGCAGGTTAGCATAGAGCAATCTCTGCTGGTTGAACTGTGTTTGCGCGTCCAATCGTTGCGCTTGAATTTGACTAATTTGTTGCGCTAATTGTTGGCTCTGAATTTGCGGATCGATGAAATTGTACTGCTGCCGCAACTTTTGAATTTCGGTTTGCAGAAGTTGTTGGCGCTTTTTTTGGTTGGGAAGTTGCGATTTCACAAAATCCAGACTCTGGTTAATTTGTGATTTGGTATCTTGCACGCTGTAGTTGCGGAAACCAACGGCCACTTTTTCCAAAACAAAATTAATTTTTTTCGGGTCGTAATCTCGATATCTAACTTCGATAATTTTGGTATTTTTGAACCGATTGACTGACAGCCTGGTTTGTCCCGAAAACGGTAAATTATCTGCTTTTTGGTTCAAAAGGTAGCTGTAATTTATTTCGGGATATTTAGCCTGCAATTGTTTAATAATTGGCAACATCACTTGCGGGCTTTGCAAAACTTGAATTTGCGATTCGTAGTCAAAACCAGGATTTTCCGCACTTCCGGGACTCGCTGGTTGCACTTTCAGTTCGCCGGCATAGATTTTTGCTAAAGTTTTTTGCGTAATAGGGGCTTCTACTAATAATTGAAACCGCCCTTCGTATTCGCTTTTTTGAGTCAACGTCCAGGCAAAAACTCCTGTTGTCACTGCCACTGCTACGCCGATGACTAAGAGGGAACGCCTGCGACAAATCTCCCAAAAACTTAACTCTTCTTCCTCTGTGTTTTCCCTATCTAAAAATTGATTGTCTTGATAAACCGCTGTTGATATGTTTTGCCGTTCCCAAATTTTTCTATTGTTATTAAACTGTGTTATTTGAGACTTTTTCCCTGGTTTCATTTGATTTTACAACTTATTAGTTTAAACGTCTGTAAGGCTGGAGTCGTTTCATTAACCCGGTTTCTGACTAGATATCTAGTTACCCAACTGAAAATGTTTCTAGAAAACTGGTTTTTGAAGCCCTAGCGCTAGTCTATTCAAATCACCGAAAAATATTGAACAACCGAAAAATTCCCAACAGCGGGCTCAAAGGAGCGAGAGTCCCGCCTACATTATCCGAGAAGGTAGCACGGCCCGATCGCCTTACCATAATTACATCATTATTTTGCAGTTTGGGATTAGTTTCCTCATTGGCTGTTGCGGAAAAATTTACCTTAACACTTAGCCGGGAAACAGTACCGTTAGGATTCAGGCGAATTAAATCTACAGAATCCATTTCGGCGCGCGATTTATTAAAACCTCCGGCTGCTACCAGCGCTTGATTTAAAGAAGTGTTGGGCACCATCGCAAACGATCCGGGTTTCACGACTTCTCCCACAATGCTCACCTTAATCGTATCCGGTGAAAAAGTAGAATTAGCCACTTGTTCGCCTTCGACTGCATCAAGATTGTCGGCTTTGGGAACAATTACCGTATCTCCCTGTTGCAGCGCTAAATCTTGAGATACATCTCCCCCTTCCAAAAGTTGCCATAAATTCACATTAATAATTTGTTCCGTACCCGCGCGAGTCAGGCGGCGAACTTGTATTTGTCTGATATCGGCTACCGGCGTAATGCCGCCAGCCATTTTAATCGCCTTAGTTACAGTTTGCTGTACGAGAGTTTCCCCACCTGCGGGAGTTTCGCTGGCGCCAGCAAACAAACCAGAATTTGCACCTATTTCATTGTCTTGTACTCTACTTTGAACCTCTTTTGCCAGAGTATAAGTACCGGGGCGAGTTACTTCGCCCACCACAGCAATATTAATTGGTTGAGTGCTTTGTCCGGTAATGTTAGCTACTGCTAAAGTCGGTGCTTCTTGACGGTTGAGGCTAGTTACAGTGGGAATAAATATCGTGTCGCCGTCGCGCAAAGTCAAATCGGCGCGCAAATCGCCGTTTTGCAATAATTCCCACAAATCCACACTAATAACTTGTTCCGGTGCGTTGCGCTGGGGGCGACGGATTTTGATTTGCCGCACGTCTGCTGATTGGGTAATTCCTCCCGCCATTCGCAGAGCCCGCGATATCGTGGGCATTTGAGTGCCAATTTGTTCTGAGGTGCCTCCGGGGCCTGCTGCTGAGGATATTGTATAGGCTCCGGGGCGGTTGATTTCACCGGCGATCGCAATTTGCAAAGGACGCGCCGCCAGCAGTTTCAGCGTAATCCAAGGACGTTTAAGATATTTGCCGTATAGCTCCTTGACAGCATTAGAAGCTTGTTCTAAGGTCATTCCGGCCACTTCCAGGCTGCCAATTAAGGGCAAACTCAGGGAACCGTCTGCCTGTACTTGGTGTTGACCGTTGGGGCCGCTGTACTCCGGGACGTTGAAAATGTCCATTTGAACGCGATCGCCCGCGCCCAAAGTGTAAACTTCCGATCGTACACTTGCAGGCACACTTGCCGGAAGTCCCGGAAATCCCGGCGCTACGGGTACGGATATCGGCTCGCCCGAAACAGGAGGAAGAGGAGGAGGAGGAGGCAAAAACTGAGCAGCCGCCGGAGAGGAACCCACAGCCCCCAGCACTGAAACTGTTAAACTTTGGACAATCAAATTTTTGACGGCATTACTTGTCAAATAACCCAGCTTGCAGCTTTTGCTGGAAACATCTCTCCGGGTTCCTTTCCTCGAAACAGAAGCGAACAATCGAACCATTTCCGTCAAAGCCAAGAAAGCCCGAGGGTCAGGTTTTTTATCAAGTTGCACGCCGCGCGAAGAACTTTTCACCACCATCGCTTTTTGCCCCTATCCTCTTCCTACCCCGCCAACATCAAATGTAACCTAACTGTTCTAACTTGTTCAGAACTTTTTTAACACTCTCTTCTACACTTTCTTGCTCTGTGTAGCAAATAATCTCAGGATTGAGCGGTTCTTCATAGGGATCGTCAATTCCGGTAAAACCCTTAATTTCTCCTGCTCTCGCCTTAGCGTACAGCCCCTTGACATCGCGACCTTCGCACACTTCTAAGGGCGCTTTGACATACACCTCAACAAAATTTGGCTCCATCGCTCTAATTTCGTCGCGAATTGCTCTGTAGGGGCTAATAGCTGCGGTCATTGCGGCAACTCCATTGCGGCTCAGCAGGTGAGCGACAAATCCAATCCGCCGAATATTAGTATCCCGGTCTTCTTGGCTAAATCCCAAACCTTTTGACAAGTTGGTACGCACGACATCTCCATCCAAGATTTCCACTTTGCAGCCTCGACGCTTCAATTCTGGTTGGAGAGCTTCGCTGATAGTTGTCTTACCGGAACCGCTCAGGCCGGTGAACCACAAAATAAAACCTTTTTCCATTTTTAATTGCTTGGTTAGTAGTGAATAGTGGGGCAATTGTGCGATTTATTATTTTAATCTTTTGGTTCCCATTTTCTGATTGTTTTTGATTTGAGATGGGCTCTGATTTTCAGATTTTTATTAACCGCAGAGGACGCAGAGGACGCAGAGGAAGAGGTCAGAGGGAAGAGGAAAAATAGGTGGTCTTAAAATCCGTTGTACAATTTTTACGATCGCCTGTCGGCTGCGAGCCGTCTTTTCGCAAAAAACCCGGTTCCTGGCCCCATGCGTAACTAAAATCTAAAATCTTCATGTCTTCTCTCTTAAAAGCAGATGTTTTAGTCGTCGGCGGCGGCACCGGCGGCACTGCAGCAGCCGTGCAAGCAGCCCGCCACGGTGCCAAAACTATTTTAGTCAGCGAATTCCCTTGGCTGGGAGGAATGCTGACTTCCGCTGGCGTTTGTGCGCCGGATGGTAACGAATTAGCAGCTTTTCAAACTGGTTTGTGGGGTGCATTTCTCCGGGAACTTCAGCAGCGACAGCCGGGAGGTTTGGATTGGGGCTGGGTCAGTTTTTTTACTTACGATCCCCGCGTCGGTGCGGAAATTTTTGCTAATTGGGTTAAGTGTTTGCCGAACTTGCACTGGATTTCTGGACAAATAGCTCGCGATGTGATTTGCGAAGGTAACAGAATTTCTGGCGTTCGGTTTGCAGATGTTACTGTTTTGGCAAAAGTCACTTTGGATGCAACGGAATTAGGAGATTTATTGGCTTTAGCGGAAGTCGGGCACCGCTGGGGTTGGGAATTTCAAGCCGAGTGGGGAGAACCCAGCGCGCCGATCGCCCCTAACGATCTCACACAAAGGTATTCGGTGCAAGCTCCGACTCGGGTGGTTGTCATGCAGGATTTTGGTGAAGGTGCTGCGGCACCAGAAATTCCCGCGCCGCCTGTTGACAATCCCGATCGATTTTTCGGTGCTTGGGACGGTTACACTCCCGAACAATTTCTCAACTACGGCAGGCTACCGGGGGGATTGTTGATGATTAATTGGCCGATTCGCGGTAATGATTATGGTGAAGGGGTCGATCGACTAATTGAATCAACAGCATCTCGACAAGCATTCTACCAAGAAAGTCTCTGGCACAGTCAAAGTTTCGCCCGCTTCATTCAAACTCAACTCGGCCGCCGCTACGGTTTAGCACAGAATATTTTCCCGATTTCCCAGCCCGAAAATTCACCAAATTCTCCCCTGCTTTCCTCTGCTTTCGCGCTGCATCCTTACTACCGAGAAAGCCGCCGTTTGCGGGGACTCTGTACAGTCACAGAACAAGATATTTTGCCCATTGTTGGTGGAAGAGTCGCGAAATTGCCGATAAATTCTCAGGGAATTTGCGAGACAATTGCGATCGGCAACTATGCCAACGATCATCACTATCCCTGCGGCGACATTCCTTTGCAGCCAAAATCCATCCGCTGGGGCGGCCGCTGGAGTGGCACTCCGTTTACAATTCCTTACAGCGCCCTAATTCCTGCGAGTGCAGACGGATTGCTGGTTTGCGAAAAAAATATTTCTGTCTCTCACATCGCCAACGGTGCAACTCGCTTGCAGCCGGTGGTGATGAATATCGGACAGGCGGCGGGGATGGCGGCGGCTTTGTGCGTGGAAGCTGGATGTGGGCCGCGCGATTTGTCGGTGAGGGTTTTGCAGGAAGCTTTGCTGCAAGATTCCGAGGCGAGGGCGGCGGTTGTTCCTTTATTTAATTTGACACTGGAGCGATCGGATTGGCTCGATCGCCAGCGCTATTATCTCGATCGACCTCAAGCATATCCCGCCAGCGGCGAATGTCCTTCCTCAGATCCAAAATCGCGACAAACCCGGTTTCTCAACGAAACTTCTGTATTTGAACCCAGAACCTTGACATCTGAACTTAGTTTCTGCCCAAACCCCAGCAGTCAGACAGCAAATACCCACACCGAATTTTCGGGCATTTTCCGCCGCAAAGGTCCGCAAGACTGGACGCTAACCCTGACAAGTCCCGCATCCTTAGCCTGTCAAACTTGGCAACTCGTGACTTTGGATTGGGAAACTGACAGCTTTTTAGACAATTGCGAAACCGAACAGCCGATCGTAGTGTGGGGCTGGCCCAATAAAGCCGGTGGTTGGCTGCGGCTGACATCTGTAGCATTACAAGAGTAAGGTTTTTTGCAAAGTTCCGAAATTGGCAGAAATCTATCCTGATCGATCGGGCCAAGTCCGTATCAGGTAATAGACACTGACACGGATACTACCCATGCAAACCTACACTGCAATTGCTTTACTGAGCCTGTTGGGCATTACCTTGAGTGCCAGCGCCGCTCGAGCTTTTGAATCTCCAGCCCCAATGCTCGAAACTGCTACCGCCCAATATTATATGTTGTCAGCGCAAACTCAACAAAAGGGCGAGCGCGGCCCAGAGAGAGGCAGCGGACGCAGAAGCTTTATCGAGCCTAATGTGACTCATGCGCTACAAGATTTCTAATATTAAGGTATCTCAGCGAGTGCCACAACTGAGTTGGTTCGGGCCGTTGGTTCGATCGATCTGATTTTCTGAAATTCTAATTTTTCAGGTTAAACGGTAACTGCACTTTTTGTTGACACTTTTTAGGAGATTCTTTGTGTGCGATCGATGTTAGCATATAAATCTGCAACCGCCATCTAGCTAGAGATAGATTCTAGTATTTGGCGGTTTTGTTTTGAAAACGCTTTCCTCTGCCCCATCAGACCCTCGCCCGTTGTCGGAGCCACTTCAAATTCCTGCGCTCGCAATACTTATTTACGTTCTCCGCCAGCAGGTGCGGTTTAATTTTTCAACGGCTGTACTATAATTAACGTGCGATAACTAACTTAAATATAGGTAAACCCTGAGTGCAGAGGGTGGAGCAATCTACTTAAATTCGCCAATAAGAACCACTTATTCGGTGTCGGTCGCATTTAAGCCAATGCCCCAGAGAACTCAGGGAAATTAATAGGCCTGAATATTAGGATAGCTGCCAAGCTTTCCGGCGACAGTCGGCTATGCTAGATTCGGCGATCTCGCAATAATTTAGTGGAGGATCGCAAGATGCCTCCTAGTTTGGCTATTTCGGGGATTGTGATGAAAAATGACTCTTTAGATCTGGTCAAAAGCCTCAGCCCTAGTGCAATGGATCAGATCATGCTATATCTGGCGTTTAGCGCCATGAGAACCAGCGGGCACAGGCACGGGGCGTTTCTAGACGCGGCCGCAACGGCGGCTAAGTGTGCCATTTATATGACTTATATGGAGCAGCGCCAGAACCTGCGGATGACCGGACACTTGCATCACATTGAGCCTAAACGGGTAAAGGTGATTATTGAAGAAGTCCAGGAAGCTCTGACTAAGGGAAAATTGCTGAAAATGTTGGGTTCCCAAGAACCTAAATATTTGATTCAGTTTCCCTATGTCTGGCTGGAACAGTATCCTTGGTTCCCTGGTCGCCCTCGCATTCCGGGAAACAGCTTGAATGCTGATGAAAAAAAATATCTCGAAGGAAAGGTTCCGGCTAATCCGCCTGATGCTCAACTGATCAATTCTTTTCAGTTTATGGAGTTGATCGAGTTTCTGCACAGGCGATCGCAAGAAGATATGCACCCAGAAAGGCGAATGCCTTTGAGCGAAGCTCTAGCAGAACACATCAAGCGCCGCTTGATCTATTCGGGAACAGTTACTCGCATAGATTCTCCTTGGGGAATGCCGTTTTATGCTCTCACCCGCGCTACCTACTCTCCTGCAGAGCAGGAAGAGCGCACGTTTACGATGGTGGAGGATACGGCTAGATATTTCCGGCTGATGAAAGATTGGGCGGAAAAGCAACCGAAGGTGATGCGAGTTATGGAGACTTTGGATATCCCACCGGAACGGCTGGATCGAGCTGTTGAAGAATTAGATGAAATTATTCGCAATTGGGCCGATCGCTATCACAAGCGAGGCGAACCAACGATGGTTGTACAAATGGTTTTTGGGCCGCAAGACGACGACGCTTAATATCAGGAAAGCAGTTAGCAGTTGGCAATTTGTAGGGGCGGTGCCCCCGTGCCCGCCCTCTTAGTTGGTAGTTGGTAGTCAACAGTCAACAGTCAACAGTCAACAGTCAACAATCAACAGTCAACAGCTAACAATTCAGTCATTAGTCATTAGTTATTAGTCGATCGCTCGAAACTAATGATTAATGATTAATAACTAATAGTGCAGGCAGAAAACGGGTTGTTTTCCGCAAATACTGCGTTAATGCCTTGAATGCTCGTAAAAAACCCGGTTTCTTGAGTTTGCGACATTCAAAAATTACTAAACTAAAAAAGCTTTCCAGACATAGGCCAAGACGATCGCACAAATCGCTCCGATCAGCGTATTAAAAAAATTCACTACCTCATTCGTCAGCCATTCAAACTTTGATTGCACCGTCGCGCCAATCACGCTCTCGATGTTGGTAGCAATAAAAGCTGCAATAATACAAAAAACAACTCCTGTCAAGTCAATTAAACCCACAGCCCAACTCAAAAGCGCAATCAGGATCGATCCGACAATGCCCGCGATCGTTCCTTCCAGACTTACCGCCCCTTCCGTACCCCTAGGTACAGGCTGCAACGTAGTAATCAAAAACGTATGTTTACCGTAAGCTTTGCCGATTTCGCTAGCGCAGGTATCGGAAAGTTTGGTACAAAAACTCGCGGCATAACCCAGCAACAACAGGGAAATCACCTCTTGTGGCACAGGTATATTGCCCGTATCTCCGAAAATAGATAATGCCAAAACTCCCACAGCACAAAAAGTAGCTGTTAAAGCCGAGCCCCAGACATTTTCCGGGCCTCGTGCGCCCGATCGCTTTTCAGCAATCCCTTCTGCTTCTTTCTGGGCTTTACCGATGCGGGTAACTCCCGATCCCACAAGAAAGTAAAACATCACCACCGCATAGCCCCGCCATCCCAAACTCGCCCAGATAATCACACCTAGCAGCCAGCCGTGAAATTGTCCGGCGGGTGTGAGCAATTTTTTGGGAGCAATTGTGGCGATCGCGAGTAAAAATGTATTAAGGGCGATCGCCACCAACCAAGGATTAGACCAAGATAAATAATTAAAGAACAATTCTGAATTCTGCACAGTAACCTTTAAACCTCCATGAGCCAAATCTTATTTCATCTTGCCTTCCCCGTAACGGATCTTGCCCAAACAAAAGCCTTCTACGTAGACGGGCTCGGCTGCAAATTAGGTCGCGAATCCCCCAATTCTGCGATTTTGGGTTTGTGCGGCCATCAAATTGTCGCCCACGTCAGCCGCGAACCCTTGACACCTCAGCGAGGCATCTATCCCCGGCATTTTGGGTTAATTTTCACTTCAGAAGCTGACTGGGAAGGATTGCTAGAAAAAGCACAGCAAAACAACTTAAATTTCTATCAAGAAGCCAGAAGGCGATTTGTCGGTTTGCCTACAGAGCACCGCACCTTCTTCTTAGAAGACCCTTTCCACAATATACTAGAGTTCAAGTATTACTGCGAAGCAGAAGCAATTTTTGGCCTGGGCGAATATGCTGAAGTCGGCGATGCAGTTTAGCCACCTCCTAGGGTGCGTCAGCATAGTGTTATTTTTTCTGTAATTGAGCGTATTTCTGCTGATGCACCCTACAAGTTCAGCCTCGTAAGTGACATCCGCATTTTGCGTTGAGAACAGAAGTTAATTAGGATTTTGTAAAGGTTCTGAAAGTGCTGCGGCGACCGCTTGTAAACTGCTCGAATGTCTCACCATCATAGCATGGGCGAACACTGAAACTTTTACTTCTTTGGCGGCGGATATTTGGGAACTAGAAGCTGGGACGATGATAAAATCCCAATCAGTCCAAATCGAAGTAAAATTTAGCTTTGCCAACAATTCAGCATCTCGATTTAAATCTTCCAGAAAAGCACTGCCAGGACGCATTTGAACGCAGCCTTTTCCCCAGAGAGTGTAGGCAGTCCAAGTACCGTTGTGAGGGGAAGATATCGCAATAAAGCGCTGGACTCGGTTAATTCCGCCTAACCTTTGCAAGTAATAGCGAGTTACTAAGCCGCCCATGCTCAATCCTACTATATCTAAAGGCTGTTGTGGCTCGAAGTTTTTGTCTATATAATCTGCCATTTGTTGGGCTAATTCGTCGATGCTGGCATTGCCCCAGTGGGGCGAAAGATCTAGGCTGTAGACTGACCAACCTAAATCTCTGAGGTAGGCAGACATTTTGTGAAAAATTCCCGATTTTCTGAAGATTCCGTGAATTAGCAAGACTGGGTTGCGGCTGAAATTGCTATTCATTTTTAATGGGAAATTTTATTTTTAATGGGTGCTTTTAGTTCTTCAATTAATGCGTTAATACTTTGGTCGTCTGTCACCATTTGTCGGTGCAGCATTACATTGAGTTTAACTTCTTTACCTACGGGCATTTTGGAGCTCTTCGACGGTACAATCATGATGTCAAACGGTGTCCAAATTGATGTAAAATTTATGCGTCTGAGATCCATCACATCTTGATTTAAATCGCGCAGCAAGTCGCTATTGAGCCGCATATCCAGGTATCCTGGTAAAGATAGGCAATAGGCGGTGAGGGTGCCGCTGTGAGGGGCAGATATGGTGATGAAACGCTGTACTCGGTTAATTCCTCCGAGTCGCTGCACGTAGTAGCGGCTGACGATGCCTCCCATGCTGTAGCCTACTATGTCTAAAGTCTGTTGTGGCTCGAAGTTTTGAGAGATGTAGTCTGCTAGTTGTTTGGCTAGCGAGTCGAGGCTGAGGCTACCGTCGTTGGGGGTGAGGTTGAGGCTGTGGACGCACCATCCGAGTTGGGTGAGGCGGGCGGACATTTTGCTGAAAATAGCCTTTGTGTCCCAGATTCCGTGGATCAGGATGACGGGATTGCGATCGAGCGTACTGTTCATTTTACTAAAAAATTGCTGGCATATTAAAGCATAAATCGATCGCCTAGGTAATTTTACCCATATTGGGACAGCTAGCGAATCGGCTCGATGTATCCCAGGCTAGTAGGCAATATCTCATAAATTCTGAGATAATAGTAAACAAGTGCAAAGTAAGATTAGGATTATTGAGTAAAAATTACTAGAATGTCCCTGTTTTTAATCAAATAATTGTAAATTTTGATTAAGAAATATAGACAAAAGTTGCCCAACCTCGTAGGCTAACCTTGTTGACAAGCTTGTACAAATTTCTCTAAAAGAACAAAAGGAGTAAATCTAATGTTTGGTTTTATCAAAAATTTCTTCGGCGGTATTTTCGGATTTTTCGGCAGACTGTTGGGCTTGAAAAAGTCTGAATATTTCATGGATTTAGGCGAATCTTCCGCGAAGGAACCCGCTAAGGTTGCAGCGGCGAAGGTAGAGTCTGCTGTTGCGAAGAAGGTAGAGGCTGCACCTGCGAAGGTAGAGGATGCTGTTGCGAAGGTAGAGGATGCTGTTGCGGCCGTACCTGCAAAAGTTGAGGCTGTTATGTCAGACAAGTCTGAACCAGCTAAGAAGGCTAAGGTAGAGAAAAAGTCTAAGAAGAAAGAAAAGGAAGCAGTCGCTAGCCTTCCTGCTAAGACTTCGGAACCCGCGAAGGTTCCTGCTGCTGTAACTAACGGGAAAGTGCCGAGTCAAGCTGAATCCGATCGCACTTTTGCTCCTAATAATTTAATGCCGATACCAACTACCACTCGTCGCAGCCCGGGCCCTAGCATGAACAATTTCCGCGAAATGGCCCGTCAAGTGAAAATGAAGTAGAATTTAGAAAATTGGTAATAGGGAATTGGGCATTTGACAATTGCAAATGCTGGGGTTAAAAATTTAAAAATGCTATTGCTCATTTTTAATTTTTAACTCTTTTTTTTGTTCTATTCCCTATCTCCTTTGTTTCTGAGAAAGGCTAGGGCGCTGTATAGCTGGAAAGCGGGGTCCCAAGGAGTTTCGGATTTGCGATCGACCTCTACGTGAGATTTAATTTTGCTCAACATATGCGTGTAATCGAGGACTGTCTCAGCAAAGGGCGTAAATTCTGACCACACTGTAACGTCAAGCTGGCGATCGAATATTTCCAGTAAGCGATTCCAGTTAATTCTGGTGGTACTTTGAGGAATTTGTGGGGATTTTTTGACTCTGGAAGTTGGGTTTTTCAGGTTCGGTGAAGCTGGGATAGCTGCTGAAATTTGGGTGAAGTCAACCCCTGCTTTAAATTCGTAACTTTGGTCGCAAATTCGCAGGATGCAGTTGCGGCTGGGAATGTGCAAGTCGCAGATTTGAGCGTAATCTTGGGTAATTTCTTTGTGGCGAAATTGATCGGTTCTGCGGTTGGGCGAGTAGTCCATGATTTCCATGAACATCGGTAACAAACCTTCTACTCTTTGGCTGACTTCTGACCACTTGAATTCTATAGAACCGAGTCGATTTAGATGATCTTTGCAAACAACGGCTGGGGAAGAGAGAGACTGGAAGTGTTGAACGCGGAAAATTTGGATTTTTTGAATGTCGGCTAGGGTTGTCCAAAATACGGGAATCCCGGCGTTGAGAAGTTCTTGGCCGTAAATTCGGAGTTCGGCGATGGGGCCGGTTTTGTAGAGTCTCCAGCCACGGCTTTGGATTTGCATCCGGGTGGTGTAGGCGTCGATTTTGAAGATTCTGCTGATATTTTGGACGGCTGCGGGTTTGTCTTCGGGACTCACGGGTTCGAGGATCAGGAGTCCGGGTTCGAGGCTGCTGGGGTCGTTTTTGGCGGTTTCGATGGCTTGTTGGCGGAGGTTTTGTTGTGCGGTTTCAATGCGTTGAATGCCTTGGCGGGCTTGGGTGACGATTTTGGGGTTGGTGATGTCGCGGAGTATTAGTTTGTAGGTTTTTTGGGCTTTGTCGAGGTTGTTGGTGAGTTCGTAGTAGCGACCGATGTAGTATTGCACCCAGGGGTTTTCGGGGGATTTTTTTTGCAGTTGTTTGATGAGTTGGGCGGCTTGTTTGTAGTTTTGGCTTTCTAGGGAGGCGACTATTTCCTGGATGTCTGTCATGGCGGTTGCGGGAATGGGGTTGTTTCTATCTTGGCTGATGTTTTGTTGCTTTGGCTAGTGGTTAATAGGTTTGGCTTTTATGTTCAGGGTAAGAGCATCTCAATCAGTCTTGACAAAAGGATTTGAGAAGAAGCATCATGTATTCATCATTCATTGCAGCCCGTTTCCTTTTCTGTCGCAAACTAAGCTTGAGAGTGCTTTCTTGATTGACAGCATTCAGGGACATCCGTCTGATCGCAGCCAAGTTCCGAGGGCTATTCAACGACCTAATGCGACATCGATCTTCATTGAAAGTGACATCTAAAACCCAATGTTCTTGATTTTCAATACTCCAATGTTGGCGAATAGCGCGACCATTCCGCTTTAGCATCTACGGGTAAAGAACTTAGGTAAAACTAATGTAATGGGCTTTTTTCTGACGAATCAGCCGAATAATATCGGTTTGAGTCCCCATTGCATCCATCGTAATAATCGCTCCGGTGACATCAATTAATTACAATACGGCTGGGATAGCTGTGATTTCATTGGAATGGTTTTCCACTTTAACTTTTCCGAGTACCAACCGATTTTCACTCGCCCACGCTGTCACTAAATGTAAATTATTTACGCCGTTTTTTCGGTCATAAGAACCTCGGAGGCTTTTGCCATCAATCGGGATAACTTGTTGGCACACTGGCCCAATTAATTGTTTAACCCATTGAGTCAACTTCTGTTCTAAAACTTTCGGGTCTAGCTTTTCAAAAACTCGTCGGAAGGTATCATCGCTCGGGATGCCATTGGGTAAGTCTAAAAATTTTTGCAACCATTGCTGCTTACTGATTCCATAATTTTCCATGTCTTCCCATCCATCACCTCCAGCTATTGTAGATAATATGGCAATGACGAGAATGTCTTTAAGTAGGTGGCGTTTGGTTCGGTTCACTCTTGGGTCGGGTACGTCGTCAAAATAACTTGACAAGCTCCCTTGTAACTCTTGCAGGGAAATAGGTTGGGGCGGGTTTTGTGGTTGCTTTGATTTAGGCGTTCCTACAACTGGCGCGAATCCTTGATTCATTGAGTTTTACCCACCGAGCCGGCGACTTAGCTTTTAAGACATTATAGAATCCCTAATACCTAAATCCCCCATCTTCTATAGTCGTATTTTTGTCAAGTACAATTTATACCAAATTAGATGAGCTTACCCTGCTTAGCAGCTTTATCGATTTCTGCCACCACCTCACTCAATAGATTCCAGCCTGAATTTTGAGTAATCCTTTGAATTACTGCTTCTTGAATGGTCGGGATACCGCTATCTTGCAAAGCTCTTGGTGCAATCTCTTCAGGTAAAGGAATTACTCTCCTGCCTTTTTCATCTCTCTCAGCATATTTGGCACTAAAGAAATCCTCAAAATCTTTTATCTCGTTTTGAGTTGCTTTTCTTTGCTGAATCAGTTTCGCTAAAAGTCCTTGTCGAGAACTAGCAGGGTAAATAACTGGATTGCGAAACCCAAAGCCAGTCAACTCTCGTTCTAAATCCTTGATGACATCAGCAATTTCTTTGTCTCTCTCTGTCTTCTGGTCAATTTTATTCAGGATAAAGTAAATTTTACCCGTGTTCTCGGCTATAAAGTCTTTGCGATTTTCGACAACATCTTTAAATAAATCGGCAACCGCATTATCTTTGTAGGAAGCGTAGTTTAAAATAAACAGAATGGCATTGCAGGTTCGGAGTGCTTCTAGTGCTGTTTGCTTCAGTTCATTAATGTTGAAGTTTGCAGACTCCCACTCATTAGGGCCGGGAGTATCAACTAAGGTAAAGCCTGTGAGAGAAGATAATTGGCTAATTGCTTCAATCGGATGCTCTATCTCAAAGCGTGTAGTGTGATCGGGATTGCCTTTTTCTCGGATTTCACGGGTACGCAGCAGGAATTTTTGCTGAATTTCGCCAGCGTCACCCTCAACAAGAATGACTGGTTTTCTTTCTCCTTCTCGATACTCTAAAAGTTTGGGAGTTTCGCCCTGTTTAATGTGTCGGAGATCTGTACGGCAGATGGTACAGGCGGCCGTTTCACTCGCCAGCACATCAGCACCGATGATAGAATTCAAGAAGGTGCTTTTGCCAGCTTTCATTGCCGCAATGACGGCTACTTGATACTTCTGATGTTGCAAAGCATTTAAAGCTTTGTTGATCTCGTTTTCAATGCTTTGTAGCCCTTGACTTTCATCTCCCTGAATGCGGAGTCCGTCACGGAATTCTTTGAGATATTTTAAGAGGAAAGTGCCTGTACTGTAAATGCTGTTGTATGCTGTTTGAAATTCTTGAGAAGACATAAATTGAAACTTTTTAGTTGAGAGACGGGCTAAATTAGAGCTAGAAATTCGCGGTTAAAATTGATATAGATTGTGCGCTTACCAACCTATCCGCGAGGGGTTTAAACTCCTGGCGGACTCGTGGAACAAGCGCTAAATATCAACAACCTAGTTATTAGCCAGGGACTTAAGTCCCTGGCGCGATTCAAGCTTTAATCAGAAAAAGCCTTGCTAATCCCGTAAAATGCCAAACCAGCCAACGCACCTACGGCTACACCAACGGGCCCAGCAGCAGCACCAATACCAGCACCTCCGCCAACGGCACCAACTGCCGTCAAACCTGTAGCAGCTACCACACCAGCACCCACAGCACCACCCGCAGCAGCGGAACCTGCCGCTTTCGCTATTTCATCACCTTTAGCCATTGAAATACCTCAGTGTAAGGAACAAAAACTAACTGTTTGACTAACGAAAGTTAATTAAACAGGCAAAATTTGAAATATTGAGATCGCACTTTCCCGCTTATCTAAGTATTTGCACTTAGACAATGAGTCGGTAATTTAATACTAAACTACCTATTGTTAGCAAACAACTAACAAACGCTAGCAATTTCGGTTATGCTATCGTTAGTCACATCTCACCACACCCGACAATGGCATCAAAAGAAGACTTATTTGCCGAAGCTGCGAAACACTGGGACTTAGAAAGGCTTTACGAAGCTTTCGCAGAAGCTAAACGGCAAATCTCTCCCCGATCGCGCCGGGGACTCACAGACACTGAAAAGCTCTATCTCCGAGGACTGCTTTCCGGTTGCAGTCCCGCCGAAATAGCTAAAAAAATGTTTCAGACTCCCAAAAGTGCAGAGGTTTATCTGTGTAAGACTTTATACCAATATGTTAAAAAACTCGCAGATTTACCGAATGAACCTGTGGGTAATTGGAGAAATGTGTGCGATCGGCTACAGGAAGCAGGATTTAAAACTCTGTCTTCTTCTGAATTTAAAATGAATAATTCTTTACCGAGAAGCATTAGTAAAAATAGTTGGTATAGGTGCGATCGAGAAAAATACAATATCAATTGATATTAACATTAGACTAGAATTCCCCTCAACTTCAGAAACTCCGAAAAAAGAAGACTTAGATAAAAACGATTAGATGTGCGATCGCACAACCCAAACAAATCCCAATCAATTCTATATTCTCTTGCGTCGGCGTCCGGCGGACATCGTTTGTGTAGCCGCGGTTTCAACCGCCGAGGCTTCTATCGAAAACATCAAGAATCTATCCAAAACATCAAGAATCATTCGATCGCACTTGCTCAAAATCCTCAGCATCCCCCGGTAAACCAGAACCCTCGCCATTCCTCAACCGTGGCGATTCCCCATTACCCGCAGCCGCACCGTAACTCCCAGAATACCTGTCATCCAAACCCGAATCCCTCAGCGAAATCGCACTTTTTTGACTCGCCGACAACCGATCTGAACGGCGATTTGTCCCAGAAATCGACGGCCTGCGAGTTAAAGTTTTCCAAGCAGCCCTAATCCCACTCACGACGCTGCGAGTTGTCACCTGCACGTTGTGCGCCTGCTTCTTGGCGCTACCAATACTGCGATCGACCTGTTTGACAACCTCCCCCGCACTTTGCACCCCATCGCTAACATCATCCGTCAACTCGCTAATTTCCAGCCCCGTCAACCGAATCGCCTCCAAAGTCGGCGGAAACTCGCGAGAAAGCGTGTCAGCCAGCTTTTCCACGCTGCGCGCTGCCCGTGTCAATGCTTGCACCGCAGGTATTAAAGTCACTAATACAGCAGTCAGGCTAACTGCCACTAGCAAAATCGAAAGTCCTAACCAAAAGATGGGATCGCTCACTTGTATCTGGGATGGAGGGTTTGGGATTTCATCAGGAAATGTGGATCTAATTTTACCGTCAATTTTGATGAAATTCTTGTGGGACGGGTATCCTGCCCGTCCCCAACAGCTAAGTCAATTAGCGGATGGGAGGGCGCGACGCAGGACTGACTTCGGCTTCAGTTTCCGACAGTGTTTGGCGTTCCCGCTGAGTTGCTTCCAAACCGGCCGCGATCGCCTCTTTGAGTCTAACCAAAGTTTCGTCCCAATTACGCAGTGCAGTTTCCGAAAGTCGATCGGCCTGCAACTGCACGCTACTCGATAAATCCTCCGCCAACGCAGGCATTGCCTCGGCCGATTTTTTCAATATCTGCCGCGTCTCCTTACCAGGTCGCGGCGCCATCAGCAACCCAGTCACGGCCCCGATCGCAGAACCCACCAACAGACCGCCAATAAATAATCCTGAACGTTTAGATGACATTTTTATAACTACTCTCTCTCCATAGGTTTTAGGATAGCTTACCTCAAAGCTCGATCGCGCCTGGACCAGAGCATTCGCCCCAAACCCACCAATCCCAAAAGTTGCCGAACCTGTTGCAGTTGCAATTCCAGTTGTTGATAATTCCGTCGCAGTTGATGAGCACCTTGTTGCCTTTTAGCAAAAAAATTCGGTGATTTACCGAGGACATTGCTGCTGCAGCGATCGATTGCTGCAATCCGAAACTCCAAAAGTGCGATCGTCCGCCTAATTTTCCACACTCTCGCAGCTATATAAAAACACACCAGAGATATTAGTAGATTGATAATTACAACACCCGTCAGCATTTCTCACCTATTTTCAACTACTAATCTACCCGGATATTTGTGGCGGGCTAGCAGCAACAGCCCGCCAAATATTTTTTAGACATACCACAATGTTGTGTCATAAAATATGTTGTAGAGACGCAACATTGTGGTGTCCCAATCTATTTGTCCCTATCCATAAGGCGCGTAAAATTTTAAGCCTGAGACATAGCAGGCAAACAAACCTTAGTACCGCCCAAACCGCAATAACCGTTCGGGTTTTTAGCAAGATATTGCTGGTGATAGCTTTCTGCGTAATAAAACTCAGGAGCCTCCAGAATTTCCGTGGTAATCTTGCCGTAACCTTCCGCCGTCAGAGCTTGCTGGTAAGCATCGCGCGAAGCTTCAGCTAGCTGTTTTTGGTTGGCTGAATAGGTGTAAATGCCCGATCGATATTGAGTACCCGAATCATTACCCTGCTTCATTCCTTGAGTCGGATTGTGACTTTCCCAAAAAACTTTAAGCAGCGTTTCGTAACTAACTACTTTCGGATCGAACACAACCAAAACAACTTCATTGTGTCCCGTCATCCCGCTGCAAACTTCGTTATAAGTAGGATTCGGAGTAATCCCCGCCGCGTAACCCGCAGCAGTCGAAAAAACTCCATTTTGCTGCCAAAATTTCCGTTCCGCGCCCCAAAAACAGCCCAAACCAAACAGGGCAATCTCCATGCCGTTTGGAAAGGGAGGTTTGAGCGGATTGCCGTTAACAAAATGAGTTGCCGGTACCGACATCGACTCTGCCCGTCCCGGTAAGGCCTCTTGGGGAGAGGGCAGGCTCGACTTTTTGCCAAATCCAAATAGCACCATAAATTTGTGAGGGCGATCTCTGATAAACGTCTTTACCTTACTTAATAATATCAGATATTCACTGAAAATAGTGGCACTTTTGAAGGTAAAGGCTAAGGAGCATAAGGCTGAGTTGTTTTTCCGAGTGTTGGTGATACTGCTCACATCCAATGCAGCTTTCAATCACATTAAGCCGTGTTATGTATCACCCAAAATAACCTAAAATATCACTTATTCTTGAGAAATAAATCACGCAGATTTTAGGCAAAATAGCCGATTATTAAATTATGGGGTTGTAGTAGAAGTTATGGAAAACAATTTCTAAGGAGTGTGGAAAAATGGCAATTAAATCTTGCAGTGAACCTTTAAAATCTAATCCGTTTATTACTTACCGCGATCCGATTACAGGTAAGTGGATTGTGGTTCAGGAATTGTCGAAAGTAGCGGAAAATTCACAGCTAGCAGCAGCTTGATATTTCTTTGTGATTCGAGCTAAAAATCAACAATGTTTGGCAACTCCTTGGGTACATAAGCTTAGAGGTTTTCGATGATTAAGCAAATCCTATCATATCGAGCAATTGTTCCGAGTAAAATTGGGAGCATTTCATTTTTACAAAACTGAGATGCTCTCCTTTATTATTTTGGGTTTTATGCGGATTAAAGTCCTCACTACGAACCTATTTATAGCGGTTATCAAAAAAGTGAGGTATACCCAATCCCTCCGCTTCGCTCCGCCCAATCCCCGACATCACCTCATCTTTCTGAGAAAGGCTATAATTGTTTTTATGCGAGAGCTAATGAATTCTAATTTTCAGCATTGCTCATCTCTTTTCGCAGTTCCAAGTACCGATAGAGATATTCCGAAATTATCCCGTGCAAAAACAAGTCGCGGGCTGCATTAAACGGACTGTTTGGCGCTAGCGGATGGCGGTTCACAATTACATGATTCCAATCGCAATTTTCCGTAATTTCGCTGACGTATACTCCGAAGTTTTCATCTAACTGAAGCGACATCACTGCTCGCGCAAATTCGTCGCTAGTCAAACACAGAGAATAAAATACTTTAAACAATTCGATCGCAGATTCTAAATCCAGAATCCTCAGCCACCTCAGTCTTTCAAAATCAATTTCAACTTCCACAGGTTGAATGCTATCATAATTAATTCCCCGTTTTTTGACAACCTGCAACCAGTTGGGATTTGTCAGCATAGCCTGGTTGTAATCCCAGACAAAGTTATACAGAATTAAGTCGTGTTCGAGAAAGGCATTGTCAGCTAAATCGCTAACTGTGCGCGGATAAAGTTTTGATTTTTCAATCTGGGTGTCCGGGCCGTTATCAATCAAGAAGTTGATAATGTTTGAGCCAGCGTTTATGTGCCGCACAATTAAATAACAAGCTTCTGGCGAGACAAAGTTATTTAGGAAAAATGTGGCGGATTTGTGCATTAAAGTGTAAGCGCGAAATTGAAATGGCAACAGGCGCTTTGTTGTCATAATTACCGCCAGCAATACGTTAGCAATTACTTTGATTGGGATGAGCAAATAACTGCGAGTCCAGTTTTGCAAATCCCGCAGCATGGAGGCTTTTGCAACTAAATCGACGGGAATTGACCGATCGCAAAACAGGACATCCCAAACATTCGGATCGCGGCGGTTGTAGGGTTTCGTAACATAAGGGATTTTTCGCTCATCCTGGAGATTTTCCGTATCTTGTTTTTGCAGCTTTTGCATTAGCGGATTTCCTCCAATTGCAGCAAATATAAACGAGCAGTAACGCGGGCTGTTTTGACAATGCGGTGGGCGATATCATCCGTCATCCATTCGGCATTAATTAAATTTTCCAGTTTGGCTAAATGCGACTCATCATTAACTCCGTGATAAGCTAAAAACGATACTTGTTCGTCTTGCAAACCGAGAGTTTCCTTAATTTCTTTTGCCCACTTGAGGGCCAATCGGTTTCCCAATCCTTCGATTATAAACATACTACCAATTAAATCAACCGGATTTTCCCGCGATGCTTGCTGGAAGATAAAAGCTGATAGCGCTTCGCTGCCAATATTCTTATCATATTCGACAATTTTTGACAACTCGCCGCCGACAGAAACATAATTTTTTTCTAGCATTTGATAGTCGCGGTGTTCGTCTTGGGCGTGGCCGATAAAAGTCGATCGCAGGCGAAAGTCAGTCATGTTAGAAGCAGCGCGCGCAATCCAGCGAGCACCCTCGACAACTTGCGGGCGGAGATTGCACAGCAATGCTTGATAGTCTTCTATTGTAAACTCTCCCCGGTACAATTTGCGGACAATGGGAACAGAACGAATTTCGCGATCGAACTTCAGCCAAATCCAGGCTAACTCCCGCAACAAATAAGCTTGCGGAGAGTTGGGGTGTTCCGGTTTAACACTTTCGAGGGGCGAAGCTTCGGGAAGATCAACGGATTTAGACATTTGAGAAATCATAGGTTTATTGGTATTTTCCACAGCAGTTAACATCATGTAAGCTGTTGTAAAGCGGCCGCTTTCCGGTACGAAACAAAATATTTTTTGTCCTGGCTGCAATTTGCCAGAATTGAATAATTCTTCTAACATTAAATAAATTGAAGCGCAGCCTGTGTTTCCCCTGGTGTACAAGTTCGTAAACCATTTTTCTTCAGGAATCATGCAGCCTGCTTGTTCGAGAAGTTCCACAATTTGTCCCCGGAAAAAGTGAGAGGAATAGTGGCACAGCAGCCAGTCGATTTCCTGCGGAAAAACTTTTCCTGCTTTAATCAATCTCAGCCAACCTTCAACGCCTAATTGCATTACATTGTCGAGCAAGCGAATATTTTGCCGCAAGTCAAAAGCTCCGGCTGCGGCTGCATCGAGGTAGGAAGAATAATCTAACCAGCTTTTGGTTGCTGTGGGGCTGGCTAATCCTGAATACATACAAACTGGATAGGCGTTGGCGTGGGAAATTAATTCAATCCATTCTATTTTTAAACTAATTCCTGTCGCATTGGGATGGTTTTGTAGCAAAAACGCTCCGGCACCGTCTGATAGCATCCAGCGCAGAAATTCTGTATCGAAAGGTAGGGGTTTTCCGGCTTGGACTGATGTTTCTGCTTCAAATTTGGTGTTTTTGAACAAACGTGAGGGAAATTCGGAAGCTACGGCGATTGCTGTTTGTTTTTTGCCGAGTTCGAGTTGAGATGTGGCATAATTTAAGGCACTAATTCCGGCACAGCAAACTCCTTGAGTGGAAACTGTTTCTAGGGGAGATAATTCGGAAAGTTCGCCGTGTACTGTGCTGGCAAATCCCGGTACTAATAAGTCTGGTAAAGTGGTGGCGCAGGCTAGCAAGTCGATCGCCCCCGGTTCCAAATTTGCAAGGGCGATCGCATCCCGGACGGCAAAAGCTGCCATTTGGCTGTTAGAATACAGTGTTTGCTGCTGTTTGTCGATCGCGTAATAGCGCTGTTTAATCCCGTTGCTGTTGAGAATGCGCTGTCTGACTCGCGAAGGGCGATCGGCAATTTTGCCCAAATACTCCTCCATCTCGTCATTATTAATTGGTTTTCCCGGCAAAAACTTTCCAATCCGATTGATATAAGCACTGTACATCGCGTCAACCTCTAAAATTGCTAATTTACTTTGTTAAATCAAGCCCGAAAATATCTAAAATTAATTGTGCTTTGGGAAGCAGCGAACTTGCAATGAGCAACCAGTTATATTGTAGAATTGGGCGAAATCAGACAAGTTGACCAACAATAGCAAGAAGTAATGTGAAGCAGGGTGAAGTTTTTTGTAAAATTGAGCCAATATGTAACTAAAGTTCCTTCGCTGCTTCCCGACTCAAATGGATATTGCTTCACTAGATGCTTGGTATTCTCAATCACAGCGCCGCGCGGCTGTTTCGCTGTTGATGAAACGAGTAGGCGTAACTCGCACTAGGGCTGAATGTTTTATACGGCTTTGGATTTACTTATCAGTCAAACAGCTTCAGGAAAGCCAGCCCAGCCTCAAACCGCCGCTGGTTAAACTGGAATTGCTAGCAACAGAAGTGCAGTGCACTCATCGGGAAGCAGCAGAACTATTTTACTCCGATTCCGATCGCGGGAGCGATCGCGCCGCCGGCATGATGTTAGACAAATTAGCAGCACTGGGATTGATCGCAAAACACTTTGACGGTAACGCTACAGCAATTCAAATTCAACCAGTTTCCGAAATTTTAGATCCCGCGCCGCCGGAAAATTCAGTCAAACTCAAATTAGATAATTTTAATCCTCGGTGCGATGCAATTCCCGTTGCAAATTTACTAGCAACCAATTACAACTGGATGAATCGCAGCACTAACGCAGTTCCCTACCAAATCGCTAAAATTATCCGAGTTTTGGCAGGCAAATATTCAAAAGGAATGCGAGTTTTGCGCCGCTGCGACAATCTGAATCCTGTAGGTTTTTACTTATTGTATCCCACCGCAGCCGAATCGGAAGTTAATTTTTTTAACGCACCCAGTAAAAGCCTGCATTTAAGTTCGGTTGCTGCTGAGATCGATCCTTTTATCATGGCACTTCCGGGAGATGAAAATTGCCAGTCAGTATTTGTTCGCAGTTGGATGATAGATCCGCAATATTTAGAAGAATACCGCGTTATTTTTCTCGAACACATCCAGAAAGTTTTAGTAGAAATGAAACAAGATTTTCCCAATCTTTGCGATTTGCACACGCTAATCATTCACCCGATGTACGAAAAAATGAGCTTGGCTTTGGGGTTTCAAAAGACTGATAGTGATCAGCTATCACTTTATTGGATGTATTTAGCGTTGGATAGATTTTTGGCGCTGGATATTAAGGAAGCACTAAAAAATTTGTAATTAATATTAAATGCTGGTTTGTAGTAAGGACTTTAGTCCTCGTTTTTTCTAAGAGGCGGACTGAAGTCCTCACTACGAACCTGGTTTACAAAACCTCGCGACCGAGATAAGGTTGCAGCACTTCCGGCACTTTTACCGTCCCGTCCGACTGCTGGTAATTCTCCAAAATTGCCGCCATTGTCCGGCCCACGGCTAAACCGGAACCGTTGAGGGCGTGCACGAATTGAGTGCCTTTTTTCCCCGCTTCTTTAAAGCGAATATTAGCCCGCCGCGCCTGAAAATCTGCGACGTTGGAACAACTCGAAATCTCGCGGTATTTGCCGGCATTCGGCAGCCACACCTCTAAATCGTAGGTTTTTGCTGCTGCGAAACCCAAGTCGCCGGTACAAAGCTCGATCGTCCGATAAGGCAATTTCAGCGCCTGCAAAACTCCCTCAGCATCCTGCACGAGCTTTTCGTGTTCTGCCTCGGAGGTGCTAGGATGCACCAGTTTCACCAATTCTACTTTATTAAATTGGTGCAACCGAATTAATCCCCGCGTATCTTTGCCGTAACTGCCAGCTTCTCGGCGAAAGCAAGGAGTGAAAGAACAGTGATAAATTGGCAACTGTTCCGCTGTCAATACTTCACCTCTGTACAAATTCACCACCGGAACTTCGGAAGTAGGAATTAACCACAAATCGTCTCGATCGCACTTGAAACTTTCTTCGGCAAATTTCGGCAATTGACCCGTAGCAGTCAGGGATTCTGAGTTGACCAAAAATGGGGGAATTACTTCTATATAACCAGCTTTAGTGTGGCGATCGAGCATGAATTGAATAATCGCTCTTTCCAGGGCTGCACCAGCTCCAATTAAGGTAATAAATCGAGGGGCTGCGATTTTTACTGCCCGTTCAAAGTTAATAATTCCTAGTTTTTCGCCAATTTCCCAGTGCGGCAAAATATCGGGATTTTGGGGAATGTATTCGTCTCCCCAGCGCCGAATTTCGATGTTTTCTTCTTCGTTTTTGCCCAAGGGAGTTGATTTACCCGGCAAGTTGGGCAAGGGCAGCAATAGAACTTCTATTTGAGCTTTGAGGTCTTTTTCCTGTGCTTGCAATTCGTTCGACTGCGCGCCGACTTCGTTGCCTTCTGCTTGCAAAGTCTGAATTTCGGGGGATTCGAGGGGTAAACCCGATTTTCTTTTTTGGCCGATGAGTTTGGCTATTTCGTTGCTGCGGGCTTGCAGTTGCGATCGCTTGTTTTCCAACTCCCGCTGCTGTTTGTCTAATTGCAAAATCGGCTCGATTTCATAGTTGCCTCCTCTAGTGTTGAGGCTTTCTTGCACGGCTTGCGGGTTTTCTCGGATTAATTTGAGGTCTAGCACAGATTTTTTCTAAATTTTCAATTTTATGAGGATTTGCGACCGGAAACCCGATTTCGTGGAAAATATTGGCTTTGGCAAGCATAAATCTACGAATTCACAGGGTTTTTGAGGATTCTTGCGCCTGTCTTATCTTAGGTTAACAGGGACTATATCCTCAGACATACAAGCTTTGGCAATCATTTAGCACCTCAATGATAACTTATTCTCATTAAAAAATTTGCTTGGTGTCACCCATGATGGGTGACACCCCACAAAATGATGCTATAGTAAGCACATTAGTAGATGCACCCTGATAATTTTCTCCCCTAACCAGCGATGGTGAGGGGCTTTTTGTTTTGGGGATCGCAGGAAAGTTAAGATAGGAAGGCGGTTGAAACCGCGCAGTCTTCTTATCGGGAGAAAAATGCGATCGACAAATCACCTATTCTGTTTCCTAGAAATATTTTCCAGCGAAGGCGGCATTCAATCCTACGCCCGAGACATCCTGAAAGCTTACCTGTCCCTAACCGCAGCAAACAACTTTCCGCCACAAGCAGAAGTTTTGCTATTGCGAGATTCTCCAGATTGCCCAAATCCCTTCGAGTCAAAAAATCTCAAATTCTCTTACCTAAAAACTGATCCCGTTTGGCTTGGTCGTCTTAAGTTTGCCGCAAAATTACTAACTTGTTTGCTGCAAAAACGACCGGAACGGGTTTTTTGCGGTCACATCAAACTCGCACCGCTAATTAAAACCTTATGCCAGCCGCTGGGAATTCCCTACACAATTTTAACTTACGGCAAGGAAGTTTGGGAACTGCTGCCACCAAAATATCAAATAGCAATGAAAGACGCTGACAGCATTTGGACGATTAGCAGGTACACGCGCGATTCCCTACGGGATAGCTTCGCCGCGCGTACTTCCGAACTTAACAATTTAAATCCTGACAAATTCCAAATAGTGCCTTGTACTGTAGATGAAAATATATTTACGACTGGGCCCAAACCTGTGCATTTATTAGAAAAATACGATCTGGTTGGTGCTAAAATATTGATAACTGTAGCTAGATTGCGATCGCACGATAGTTACAAAGGAGTCGATGTCACAATTCAAGCTTTGCCGGAAATCGCCAAAAGTTTTCCCAATGTGAAATACTTAGTTATTGGACGCGGGGACGATCGCCCGAGATTAGCTAAACTCGCCGCCGATTTGGGAGTAGCCCAAAGAGTAATATTTGCGGGTTTTGTACCGACACAAAATTTAGCAGAACATTACCAGTTGGCGGATGCCTATGTAATGCCCTCCCAGGAAGGCTTCGGTATAGCTTATTTGGAAGCTTTAGCTTGCGGAGTACCGGTGCTGGCGGGGGACGCGGACGGTTCGGCAGATCCGCTGCAAGATGGTAAACTGGGATGGCGAGTTCCTCACCGAGATTCAGCAGCAGTAGCGGTTGCTTGTGTAGAAATTTTGCGAGGACAGGATCGAAGGTGCGATCGCCCTTGGTTGAGGGAACAAACCCTGGCAAAATATAGTTTTCAATCGCTTTGTCAATCTTTACAAGGGATTTTTCAACCCTCTGACTCCGATCGACTTATGCTGTAGAGAGCGGTTTTGGCCTGTCCAATAGCCAAATTAACTCGATCGACCGCGTGAATTTCTCAGTAGGATAGAGTTATGCCTACCCGCAAAGACACCAAAGGAGACCACCGTGAACCAAGGCACCCCCAAAATATCTTTAAATCTACCCCGTATTAGCAATTGGCTGATACTGCTGGGCATCGCCTGCGTGTTGGGATCAATTGGTTTGGGTTGGATAGTTAAATCAGTGTTGATTGTAGTAGGTTTCTTGCTGCTAACACCTGTAGTCGCATTTTTCGCACTTCAGTGGTGGCTGAAACGCAATTTAATTGAAGACAATTGTCCAGTTTGTCAGTACGAATTTACAGCTTTAAATCAAACTCAGTTTCAGTGTGCCAACTGCGGCGAACCTCTGAAAATAGAGGAAGGTCATTTTAGCCGCTTGACACCGCCCGGTACGATCGATGTTACCGCCGTGGAAGTATCATCAGTACAACAATTAGAAGATTAGTCAGTAGTCAGTAGTCAGTAGTCAGTAGTCATTAGTCATTAGTCATTAGTCAGTAGTCATTAGTCATTAGTCAGTAGTCAGTAGTCAGTAGTCATTAGTCAGTAGTCAGTAGTCAGTAGTCAGTAGTCAGTAGTCAGTAGTCAGTAGTCAGTAGTCATTAGTCATTGGGAATTGGTTATTGGTTATTGGTTACTTGCTACGAATTCCGAATCCCTCCGCTTCGCTCCGCCCAATTCTCAATTCCCAATAACAAATAACAACTAACAACTAACAACTAACAACTAACAACTAACAACTAACAACTAACAACTAACAACTAACAGTGAATTTACTATTCCGATGAAGAGAGGATTTGATATTAGTAGCACGGCGCACCCTACAAATTACCAACTAATTTAATTAAGGTTATTTAAGATAATATTATTTTTCTAAACGTACTGCATACCACTGCAAAAATTTTCCGGGGCCGACATCTAATTCACAATAAGTATTAATTAAATACTTAGCTTGTTCTTCCACAGAAGATAATTTGAGCAAATCCTGTGGCAAATCTTCATGTTCCGCGGCTAAGACCGCTTTCAGCTTTTCTAATAATTCTGCCGCCGTCACAAACTGCTCCGGCTGGTTTGTTTCTAACACCACAAAGGTGTCTTCGTCATACAGTGACATAGTTTCAAAGGTTGAGGTTAATTATTTCTAAAGTTTCCGGCAGTTATGCTACTGAAAGTATAAGCTCTTAATTACCATTTTTCAGCCCCGGTTCGATCGTGTTACAATTGAACAACATCAAAATTCCTACCGGATTACCGTTGTTAACTTAGTTATTAACCGAGTTGTCAACAGTTCCGACCAGGCAGCATTTCTGAGGATATTTGTCAAGTGCAAATTTGTCAAATGTCAAATTGTCCAGAAATATTCGATCGGCTGTATCTAAATTATAACTAGCACTATACATTCCCATGATCGCATCTTCGACTTCAACCCCCGTGGCGCGCAAGCCCTCAAAATCAGAAGGTCTCAAAGAACGCAGCAACTATTTGCGAGAACCCGTTGCGAGTGAACTGTTAGAAGAGACAACCCACTTCAGCGAAGAAGGGCTTCAAATTCTCAAATTTCACGGTTCGTACCAGCAAGACAACCGCGACAATCGAGTTAAAGGACAAGAAAAAGACTATCAGTTCATGCTCCGCACGCGCAATCCCGGCGGGTTCGTGCCCCCAGAACTATATCTTACCTTAGACAAGCTATCCGAAGAATACGGCAACCACACGCTCCGCGTCACAACGCGCCAAGGTTTCCAAGTGCACGGCGTGTTGAAGAAAAATCTTAAAGCAGTGTTTTCCTCAATTATACAAAATATGGGGTCAACCTTGGGAGCTTGCGGCGACTTGAACCGCAACGTCATGGCACCGCCAGCACCGTACAAAAATCGCCCAGAATACGAGTATGCGCTGCAATACGCCAACAATGTGGCCGATTTGCTAGCACCGCAAACCGGTGCTTATTACGAAATTTGGCTGGATGGCGAAAAGGCTGTTTCAGGGGAGGAAGACCCAGCAGTCAAGGCCGCCAGACAGCAAAACGGTAACGGCACAATCTTTCACGACAAGGAAGAACCGATTTACGGCACCCATTATATGCCGCGCAAGTTCAAGTGTTCTGTTACTGTACCGGGAGACAATTCGGTTGATTTGTACTCTCAAGATTTGAGCTTGGTAGTAATTACCAATGAAGCTGGCGAGTTGCAAGGTTTTGATGTGTATGCCGGCGGCGGTTTGGGACGCACTCACAATAAAGAAGAAACTTTTGCGCGGCTTGCGGATGAGATTTGCTATGTTGCCAAGGATGATGTTTACGATTTGGTCAAGGCAATTGTAGCAACGCAAAGAGATTTTGGCGATCGCACAGACAGACGACACGCGCGACTGAAATATCTGATTAACGACAAAGGTCTGCAGTGGTTCCGGGCAAAAGTAGCCGAATATTTTGGCAAGCCGCTAGAAGCATTTAAACCCCTGCCTGATTGGAAGTATTTGGATTTCTTGGGCTGGCAGGAACAAGGCGACGGCAAGCTGTTTGTCGGCATTTCCGTAGACAATGGCCGAATTAAGGACGAAGGTTCATTTCAGTTAAAAACGGCTTTGCGGGAAATCGTGCAGAAGTACAATGTGCCGATGCTGGTAACGCCCCACCAAAACGTTTTGATTTACGATATTTCGCCGGATTTCAAACAGGAAATTCAGGGAATACTCGATCGCTGCGGCATTCAGCGGGAAACGGCCATCGACCCCATAGTACGCTATGCGATGGCCTGTCCGGCAATGCCTACGTGCGGGCTGGCGATTACCGAGTCCGAGCGCGTGATGCCGAGCTTTTTAGAGCGAATTCGGGCGCTTTTGACCAAAGTTGGTTTAGAAAACGAGCATTTTGTGGTGCGGATGACCGGTTGCCCCAACGGATGCGCCCGCCCTTATTTAGCAGAATTGGCGTTTGTCGGGAGTGCGCCGGAATCCTACCAGATTTGGCTGGGAGGCTCTCCCGACCAAACGCGGCTGGCACAACCAATTGAGCAAAAGCTGCACGTAAATGATTTTGAAGCTTTTCTGGAGCCGATTTTTGTCTATTTTAAGCAAAAACGGCAATTGAGCGAGAGTTTTGGCAATTTTTGCGATCGTGTTGGGTTAGAATCTATCCGTCAATTTGTAACCAATCACCAATCTGCTGACTCGATGACAACTGAGATAAATGATTTAGATGTTACGTCTAGTAACGGCGAAGAGAATGAGACTGCTACTGCAGGCGGCAAAGTCCGCCGTCGAATTAGCGTCCGCGATGAAATCTACAACGAACTCAAGGAAGAAGCTGCCCGTCAGAGCAAGCCGATTACACAGCTAGCGACAGAGGCGATTTCCACTTATCTGAAAAAGATTAAGGAGGAAGGATAAGCCGATTTACGATTGTCAATTTTCCATCGCATCAAATAGAGTTTAGGCACAAGTAACATAAGGGCAGAGCATTTGCAGAAAAAAACCTTGAATTTGTCAAATAATTCCGGTTGTAAATGCTTTGCCTTTAATATTTATCAGGCGATTGAAATCGCTACTTGTCAAACGATGTCCGCGCAACGCGAGACTAAGAAATACATCAGGTAAACAGTCCATCTCCTCTCTTCCTCTGTGTTCTCTGCGCTCTCTGCGGTTAAATAAAAAAATCTAATAGAAAACGAGCAATCTAAAATTCAATGGCTCAATTACAAAGATTAGCAGTTACCGCCGCCCAAATTTGTGCTAACCAAATCGATTTAACTAAGGAACAACAGCATTATTTAAATCGGGTGCTGCGGCTGCAAGCGGGCGATCGATTTATTGCGATGGACGGCCGCGGACATTGGTGGTTAGCAATTCTAGCAGCCAGCGAAACCGGGTTATTTGCCTCGATAACAGAAGAAATTGCCGCGAACGGGGAGCTTCCGGTGACAGTAACTTTGATGGCGGCATTGCCCAAGGGAAACGGCTTTGATGAGGTTGTCAGGCAGGCGACGGAGTTGGGTGTGGCTAGTATTGTGCCGGTGACGAGCGATCGCACTTTGCTCAAACCTAGTTCTCAAAAGGTCGATCGTTGGAGAAGGATTGCTGCAGAGGCCGCAGAACAGTCGGAACGTCAAATTGTCCCAGAAATTTTAGAGCCTGTTTCCTTTAATTTAGCTGTGAAAAATTGCGGTCAAAAACATCGATTTATTTGTGTGGCTCGCGGTGGAAATCGCCATTTGTGGGACTGCGTGAGCGGTTTAGAACCCCCCCAGCCCCCCTTGTTAAGGGGGGAGCAAGAACCGGAGGAATCCCCCCAGCCTCGCTTGCTAAGGGGGGAGCAAGAAACGGAGGAATTATCGATCGCGATTGCGGTTGGCCCGGAGGGTGGGTGGACTGATGGTGAAGTGGAAAGGGCGATCGAATTTGGTTTTGCTCCTGTTTCTTTGGGTAGTAGAATTTTGAGGGCGGTAACAGCGCCGATGGTGGCTTTATCTTTGGTGGGAGCCGCTTTTGAAAAGTGTCAATCCCCAAAAATATTTCCCTGAGCTGCTAGACATCCTAAACAAAGCTAAAATGTCAATAAGTCGTTGGGCATAAAAAAATAGACCTCTTGCAAAAAAGATATATGTTATAATCAGAAGTTTTAAATTTAGCCCCCTAGAGCTAACTCATAATTGTAAATTGCTGACAACAAATTACAACGCTTCTGCATAACGGCGACGGCGATTCCGATAACGACTCGACAATATTTGAAAAATTTTGAGACTCCGATTAACCTGTTCAATTTCCTATTCGCTCCTGTGCTATAACTCGATTGTAGTCTTTTTCTATACGAGAAAGTTTCCCATCTTTTGGTATTTTTCTCGGGATATAACTATTAGGGTAATAATCCTTTATCCCTTGATAGCCACTGTCTTGTAAGCTATTTTTTTCGGAATGAAAATCAATTTTAATTTTTTAAAATAAGTTAAAATAGTGGCAATACCCTGGTCCCAAAGCAGTGCAAATAATTTCTCCTGTCTCTTGATTAATTACCAATTTAGTTTTTAGACTATGACATTTTTTCTGGTCACAGGAATATCTCTTCGGTTTTTTTATTAGGTCGTTCAATAGCTGTTTTTGTGACATCCATCACCACGAATTATGGATAATCAGAGTCTTTGAGTAATGCCTTTTTCCCCGGCATACGGAACTTTCTCGTTTCCATTAAAGCTGATTCGATATCAGTTACAATTCGGCAAATAGTTGATTCAGATACTCCCCAACTTGTCCCAATATGAAAATATGTTCGATATTCTCGCCAATATTAATCGGCTACTAAGACCTGTTCTTCTAGAGTTAGAATGGTGCGAGGTCCTCTTCTGTCTTTAGGATTTTCTACGGCAAAGTTTACGCTTGGCGTTAACCATTGCTTTTAGGGTTTGAATCTTGATACCAAAACGTTGAAATTGCTCGGATTTCAAATTTAGATAAGATAGATTCTTCCTGATTTACTTATTGTGTAACGACAACAGAACTTTCTCGCATTTTATCCTGTTTATAGCAAGACCAGAGTGAAAATAAGTTAGGAGTTGGGATTCAATCAACTCTCAGCAAAACTTTTCATTAAATCATAAAATTATTTTGCAAGATATCTATTGTAGTTTAACATAACCTAATATTCACTTTTCAAATGTTAAGCAGCTTTTACTATTTGTGGCGAGATACTTTTTTCCCCCAAACAACCAAAAGGGATCTCGCTCTTATACCATGTCGAATCCCTGCATTGCGTGAAGCGGAGCTATCCCGTAGGGAATCGCCCTTATTGTCCGAAAGGGCGAGATCCCTTTTTTCCCCAAACAACCAAAAGTGCGATCGCCATTCCTTAAGTTAAAATATAAGTTGTCAAATTAGATAATATAACTTATCAGATTCAACAAGGACAAGTTATGCCTGTAAACTGGAGAGAACATATCGTTAGTACCCCCGATGTACTGCGAGGTAAACCAAGAATCAAAGGAACTAGAATTCCCGTTAGTCTAATTTTAGGATATTTAGCATCAAATAACACTGTCGAACAAATCATAGATGAGTTTCCAGATATCGCCAAAGAACAGATAGCTGCTTGTCTTGATTACTGTAGTTTAGACTAACCAAAGATGAGAACGGTGGCCAAAGAAGAACTAGAGCCACCGCGCCAGGAGAGAATGAG